>CAMWXW010000080.1 GCA_947178315.1 uncultured Desulfovibrionaceae bacterium
CAAGAGTATAGAAAATATTAACACGCAGAATATTACTATTGTATCATAGAGTAGTAAGAAGTATAGTATATATTCATATTTTGAACGTTTTTGGAATGGTAGAGGTATAAATGATAAAGTGAAAATCAGTGGCTCATATGAAGTCTATACATATAGTATGCAGTATATAATTCTTGATATAATGGGTATGCGAAGTAGTATATTTTGATAAAATACGATTTTTATAAAGTGTAATAGGAAAATAGAATATGCTATTTCATTATTGAGATGGTAAAGTATCTCAAGAAGAAGAGTCTACTTGAGATACTAGATAAAGAGAGTTATGCAATTTTTTGTAAGAGAGGATCTGTAGAAACAAGGTTGCGTGAAAGTCCTAACTCTTTTGTAGAACAGCCTAATGCGAGTCCGATAAGCTGTGTAAAATAGACAATAGGTAGTTTCTTGCCAGAGCTTCCTGTAAGATATGCAGGTTGGTACATATCGAGTTGCATTTGACATAATGGACATGGTGTTACAATACAATCTGCTCCAGCTTTAATAGCAGCGTCTGCAACAAGACCATCGAGCTTCATAACTTGCTTCTCTGCAGGGAAAACAGCATGAAATCCACAACATTCAAGTCGACTTTTGTATTCAACAGGATTCGCTCCTAAAAGAGATATAAGTTCTTCCATCATCGTAGGAGTATATGATTCTCCTTCAGGTGTACACGTAGAGCGAACGGTATGACAACCATAGAAACAAGCAACATTGATATTACGTAACTTCTTAGTTATCTTTGATTCCAAAACAGACTTTATTTTCATGATTTCCCATAAAAGATGAGTTACTGTTGCAGTTCCATTGTATTTCATGCCTTCTTTTTCAAGAATAGCATTGACTTTAGTACGAGTATCTTCATCATCAAGTGAAACCTTTGCTGCAGAGAGTACCATAGAACATGTACTACACCCAGAAACAAGAGGGACGCCCATTTTCTCTGCCAATGAGAGATTACGAGCATTGCTTGTGAGAGCAACAAAGGAATCTATATCTTGAACATGTGTTGCACCACAACAACTCCAGCCATCGATTTCTTGTAAATCCATACCTAGCACACGAGCAACAGCAATTGTTGAAGTTTTTGCTTCTTTTGCAGCAGCTTCTAAAACACAGCCTGGGAAAAATCCTAATGTAGCCATTATTTTACTCCTTCTTTTTGCATTGCATCTTTTACAATATGAGCAAGAGGCACATATCCAGTGATTTTTGCTTGATGAAATAACTCAAATGGATTGACTTTACCATGTAAGAGAAGACGTATTGCTAATGCTGTACGTTTCATTACAACGATACCTTCTGTTCTTAGTAAGAGTTTTGTCTCATTGAGACGTCCTCCGTGTCGGAGATCAGTGAGAAATGCATATGCATGTCGTGCACCGAGATTATTTTTAACTCCATGCTTCATTGTAACACCACGCAATGACGAAATTCTCCCTGCTGGTCTGATATCTTTTGGACACTTGAGGCATTGAAAACAACGTACACAATTCCACAATCCATGTTGAAGAGCAGGCGTTCCATGATACATAGGATCCATACTACGAGAATCAACAGCATTTCGCTCTGCTTGTACAAAGGTAAATGGTTCAAGGAATGAATTTGAGTCAATTGTGAGTGCTGTACACTCAGAAGCACAAATTCCACAGAGAATACAATCCCACTGAACAGCTATTTTATTAAAGTCAGCTGGACTTTGTTTACACCCTGTTTCTTGTGTGAACTCTTTCTTAGGTTGTATTGTGGGCTTTGTGATTTTTAAGCGCTCTATTTTATCGTCCCAATCGACAACAAGATCACTTATGACCTTAAAATTACCAAGAGGAGCAATAGTCAGCTCTTTTGTCTTGAAGAGTTGTACCATCTTTTCCATTCGTGTATCACATGCTAAAAATGCATTTCCATTCACCCGAACAGCACATGCTCCACAAATAGCAGAGCGACATGATGCTGTAAAGTTAAGTGTTGGATCACAGTTCTCTTTTATGTAAAAAAGATGACTTAATATAGTCTTGCCTGGAGAATAGGGGATATCATATTTTTGTGTATATGATGTAACTCCATCAAAACGTTCTATAGTTAGTTGTACTGTTTCCATTAGTATGTACGCTCCTGTGGCTGGAATTTTGTAATTGTAACCGGCTCATAGTGTAGCTGTAGTCCATCTTGAGAATATGATATCAATGTATGTTGTAGGAAGTTAGTATCATCTCGCTTTGTATAATCTGTACGAGAATGTGCTCCGCGAGATTCTTTTCTATGTAACGCACCAAGAGCAATTGCTTGTCCTATGAGGGCTAAGTTCTGTAGTTCTATGTAATCTGTAAGAGCCGTATTATACACTGGATTTGTATTACCAATAAAAGCAGTTTCAGCTTCTTTTGCAAGAGATTGCATAGTTTCTAAACCTTTTTTAAGTCCTTCTTCTTCTCGGAAAATACCTAAGTATTTTGTTGCTGTATCACTCATTGCAGAACGTAATTCATGAATACGAGCTCCAGATGTTCTACTACATGCTTCTTGTAGAGAATCTTTCCATTTAGCAACCTGTGAAGATAATGTTGAAGGCGCTGTTTTTTGTGGAGATTTATTTTTATCTGCATAGATAGCAGCAGACTGACCAGCCCAATATCCTGTAACAGTAGCACCTGCAAGAGAGTTGCCACCAAGACGATTTGCTCCATGTATAGAACTACATGCACATTCTCCAGCAACAAAAACACCGGGAATATTTGTCATACCTTGAATAGGATTTGCTCTATCTACGTAAATTCCTCCCATACTATAGTGGGCTGTTGGTGCTATTGGGAGAGGTTGTTCTACTAGGTCTATGTTTTCAAAAAGAAGTCCGACATGTCGGATTTGAGGCAATCTATTTATTATCAGATCTTTGCCAAGATGAGTTAAGTCAAGCATAACATAGCCTTCACCATCTTCCATAAAACCATTACCTTCTAAAATCTCTGTTGTAATAGCACGAGCAACAACATCACGAGGAGCTAATTCCATTTTTTCTTTTGCATATTTCTCCATGAAACGCTCACCTTTGTTGTTACGAAGATAACCTCCTTCTCCACGGGCTGCTTCTGTGATTAAGACTCCACCATGAAATACACCAGTTGGGTGGAATTGAACAAATTCTGGGTCTTTCATAGGAATGCCATTACGCATTGCTATTGCTATTCCATCGCCTGTTGTTGAAAATGGATTACTTGTACGTTTTGTGTAAAGTCTTCCATATCCACCTGTAGCTATTATGACTGTTGGAGAAGAGATGCCGTAGATTTCTCCTGTTTTGATATTGCGAGCGACAACACCGGCACAATGTCCATCTTCAATACATAAATCGAGAAGCTGGGTATCAGATATAATCTCTATATTAGATTCAATTGCTTTATTAAAAATTGAAAATAAGAGCATGTGTCCTGTTTTGTCAGAAGAAAAATTAGTACGTGGGAATTGATGGCCTCCCATCATACGAGCATTGATAGTACCATCTTCTCTTCTACTAAAAGGGAGTCCCCAATACTCTACCTCATATGTACAGCGAGTAGCATCTACTACAAACTGTTCGACTGCATTCTGATCTGCTAAATAATCTGCACCTTTTATTGTATCAAAGGCGTGGGCTTCATGAGTATCTTTTTGATTCGGGAAGTCTAATACTGCATTCATTCCTCCCTCTGCCATACACGTTGCAGAACGTTTAGGCATCATTTTAGTCAGTAAACCAATCTTCAAATGTGGACGCTGACGTGCTATTTCGATAGCTGAACGCAGTCCTCCAGCACCAGAGCCAACAACAAGGACATCATAGTATTGCATTGTTTTCTTCCTTACGATTCTACGTTATAGATTTCTATTGTAGTAAGAGATAAACAATCTGCTTCCCTCTCTGCAAAAGACTAGAGGAATAGAGTATATTAAAGAGAGCAAACGTATGACATAGGTAAGAATTTAGGTAGAGATGACTCTGTTATCATAACTATTGATGTTTATATATAATGTAATATAGAAACATATATAATGG
>CAMWXW010000081.1 GCA_947178315.1 uncultured Desulfovibrionaceae bacterium
GATATTATAGTAAAACATCTACTATCTTTATTAATCTTTCTCATATCAACATGTGTTCTCTTTGAAACCAAACTTCATAGTAAAGCGAAATCAACTATACTCATTCCCTATGGAAGTCTTCTTGGAGATCTCTATATTCTAAGTAATGTTGATCTCATCTTTCTTTCCGGAGTAGGTAGAGATACATCAGTAGGAAACATAGAACTTCTAGGCCCATATTCATATCTCTTTCTTCAAAGTGCAACAGTCTATGGATACATCTCATTAGGAGAGTACGCAGACGGCGAAACTAAATTCTACGGAACACATGCCTATGTAGAAGATGGTATCTCGCTATATGGAGAATATGCTACATTTACTTGGGGAGATAAGTTTAATGTAAATAATAGTATTGCAATTTTAGGAGAAAAATCAAATACTGTCACACTACAAGAGGCATATGTACTCTACGATATCAGTATAGGTGCAAGCACACAATCTATAAATACGCTCACTATGGAAAACACGCATCTTGTCCACTCCAATATTTATCTTGATGGAGCGTATAACAATATTAAAATACTAGGCAATACAATATTTACTCCTTCTTCACATATCTATATTCGTGGTTCTTCAGATATATACATCGCAAGCCCTCTTATATCTCTGGATTCTATTCATTTTGAAACACCCGATGATGAACATCATATGACACTTGCCTCTGGATTCTCATACATAGGTAAGGATCTTATCATACCTCTACCTGATAAAGCAGGCAATTCACTAACAATAGAAGGCTCAACTATCGAAGCCGATATAGTTCTCTCAGACAATATAGATCTATCTGTTATCTGGTCTGCAGGAACATCATTTCTCGGCACCATCTATGGAGATTCTCTCAAAACTACGATACGAGGTGTTGGACTCTTTTCAACTACAGTAGATGTAGCTCCATTATTCTCACTTCCTACAGGTTTTATTCTAGGTCTTCAAGGAAATAGTGTATGGAATGGAGATCTTGCAGGAGAAGATCTAGACTTAGGAGTCATTGATAGCTATGTGAATGGCAATATCACATTAGATAAAGGAACTGCATATCTTTCTGAAAGTACTATTTCTGGTTCTATCGATGCAAGTAGCTCTTCACTTGTCATAGATGATATCATAGTATATGGAAAAAGACTCTCTGCATCGAACTCTATCATACGAGGGGAAATTCTCTTTACATCACCTCTAGGAATGCCTAATACCTATGAATTTTCTAGTCAATCTATGCTCGTTGAGAAATCAGCATCAACAATCCTCTCTACATACAACTCTATTGTGGGCGACTCCCTGAAGTTGTATACAAGCAGTATAGATGGATATACGTCAGATATGATACTCTTCGTCGGCGATGCAGATTTTAACAATCTCGTAGCAGATACCCTCATTCTCGACTCAAAGATAACACAGAGACCGTATACAGTTGATTATATCATGATAAATCCAAAGACATATACAGATCATCGCAGAATAGAAAATGTTCTTCAAGGCTTTACATATCAGCCGACTCTTTATAGAAACACAATGAACGGCTATGATGTAGTCCTTGTACGTAATGAGGCAATCGAACACAATTATGATCTCGTCCTTCTTGGCTTTAGTCAAAGCAATGATGCCTTTTCTGGTGCATATTTTACGCAGTCTATACATACAAGGATACTAGAGCAGACAACACAAAGACATGTTATGGACGCTCTCAGTGTATTAACAAATCCCACTACAAAAGGGACACGAGGATTTTCAGTCTGGGGACAAGGCTCATTCCACTACATAGAAAAAAGTGAGAAGGGATTTTCTCCTCTAAAAGCCTACGTTACGAGTGGTATAGCAGGACTCACCTCAGCACCAATTACTATTACAGATAAAGTAACAACCATGCTCGGGGCATTCTTTCAGATATCTTCTTCTAAAACCACAATTTATGATATCAAGAATCAATATAGCCACTCTACCACCTCAAGCTTTATAGGAAATATATTCTCTACTTGGAATATACAACTCTTTGAAAACCATTCTCTCTTTTTCTCAATTGTACTAGGAGGAGGAAGTTATAAAACAACTGTTACCCGTCCCTATGCCGCTACAGAAGATAAATGGACAAACTATATGCTTTCTACGCATGCGTATCTGGGATATACTGGTAAATATGGAATAGTTAGTTTTACACCATATCTCGGAATAATCTATAATCATATTACAGGCTTTTCTCTTCTATCTGCAGATAATACAAAAGTAACACATAAAGATAATCATCTTCTTTCTCCTTCAGTTGGTCTCCTCCTCGATATTTATAAACACGGTATGAGACCATATATTCATACTTTCTTTGCTCTTCCTTTCAATCTATCCAAGGCAAAGCTTTCCATACAAGACATAGAACGTGAGTATACAACAGACACAAGTTATAACAATCTTGCACTTGGTTTTGAATATACACATATGCTTCGCTATTCCCAATTCAGCTTTCTTGGAGAAGTAGGAGTAAGAACAACTCTTAGTCACAAACCAGATGTTGAACCTCATGTAAATCTCTCTGTAACAATTTCATTTTAATAGGAGAATCTCTCTTGTTCTTTTAGATATTTTTTGATAGGTTATGACCAATACTACTCACCTAATATCGTACTAAAAAATAAGGTCGTTCATACACGACTGTAGTACATAAAAAAGGAATAGAAAATGAATTCTTCCCTTCATACAGAAGACACAAAAATAGAACATATTGCACAATCAATACTAGACAATATACGAGTTTCATCAGAAGATGCACTCTATCTATATACCAATGCGTCCCTATATACACTAGGAATGCTAGCTCATCATGTCCGTATGAGTAAACACCCAGAGTCTATTGTAACTTTTGTCGCTGATAGGAATATCAACTATAGCAATGTATGTATTACAGGCTGTAAATTCTGTGCGTTTTATCGTACTCCCAAGCATAGCGAAGGCTATGTACTTTCTTTTGAGGAGATAGGCGATAAAATAAAAGAAACCATTGCTCTCGGTGGGACACAAGTTCTCCTTCAAGGAGGACACAATCCTAATCTTCCTTTTAGCTATTACATTGATCTCTTGACATATATAAGCACTCATTTTCCATCAATACATATCCATGCGTTTTCCGCTCCAGAGATTCATTTTTTCGCCAAAAATGAAGGGGTAGATGAGTCTATCATATTACAACAACTCATCGATGCAGGTTTAGATTCAATTCCAGGAGCTGGTGCAGAGATACTAGTTGACTCAGTACGTGAACAAATAGCACCGAATAAGTGTTCTACAAAAGAATGGCTAGGTGTGATGAGAAAAGCACACAATCTCGGATTACGTACAACAGCAACGATGATGTTTGGTCATAAGGAAAGCGTAGAGGATAGAATAGAACACCTACACGTATTGCGAGAATTACAAGATGAAACAGGAGGCTTTACAGCATTTATTCCATGGTCATTCCAGCCTTCAAATACACGACTTGAAGGCTTTACAGCACCTTCTCCAGAATATCTTAAAACAGTTGCTCTCTCCCGTATCATGCTTGATAATTTTGATAATATCCAAGCATCATGGGTGACTATGGGAAAAAATATAGCACAACTCTCACTTCTTTATGGAGTCAACGATTTTGGCTCACTCATGATAGAAGAAAATGTAGTTTCTGCTGCTGGTGTTTCATTTAGACTTTCAAAAGAAGAAATCCAACAAACAATATTAGAAATAGGATTCACTCCCAAACAACGCACTATGGATTACTCTCTTCTTGAATAGTACTAGCTTAGCTCATCTCTATAGCAATACACTAGAAATAGCTATAGAGAGAGTACTCCCTCATTCACCTTTACTGTGGACGTCTCTCGTAAAAGTTCCCCTTCTACAGCACAATATAGACGGCTTTCTTCCTCCTAGAGAGATAGACTCCACATTATTACAAAAGAAAATAGTATACATAAAGAGACTTTATACATATAAAATTTACAAAAGTAATAT
>CAMWXW010000082.1 GCA_947178315.1 uncultured Desulfovibrionaceae bacterium
AACAGCTCTGTATTCTCAATGATATTACATGTGAAATAGAACAAGGAGTAAGTATTTCAATTACAGGTGCTTCTGGGAGTGGTAAGTCAACATTACTTCATCTCTTGGGGCTTTTAGATATTCCAACAGATGGTGTGATAGAGTATAAAGGAGTCAATACAAAAGAGCTACGAATAGAAGAAAAAGCTCTTATTCATAGAAAAGAAATTGGTTTTATCTTTCAATTTCACCATCTATTACCAGAATTTACATCAATAGAAAATGTTGCATTACATGCTCGACTAGCAGGATATAATAGTGTAGATGCAGAAGAAATGGCGTATAAATCATTAGAAGAAGTAGGATTAGTAAAGAAAGCCTATGATAGAATTACAACCTTATCTGGAGGAGAAAAGCAACGAGTAAGTATAGCTCGAGCAATAGTGACTCAACCATCTGTTATTTTAGCAGATGAGCCAACTGGTAGTTTAGATACTTCTTCAGCAGAACATATATCAGAAGTATTGCTTTCCTTGCAGAAGAAAAACAAAACAACTTTGATTCTTGTTACTCATAATTTGCAATTAGCCTCTATGATGGAGAAGTCTTTTGCATTGGATATGGGAAGACTACAAAGCTATAGAAGAGGGCTTCTATGATGGAGAAGTCTTTTGCATTAGATATGGGGAAGGGAGTAATATGTAAGGGACTCCTTTTTCTTTTCTTCTTCTTTTTCTTTCCAATAGTCTGTTATTCCCAAAATAGTTCACTAGTATTATTTCCGTATGAGATTCAAGTAGGACAAGAGTTAGCAGGGATTCAAGCAACATTTCAAGGAATAGTTTATAATAGAATGGTAAATCAAGAATTTGAACTTATTCCTCAACAAAAAGTAGCACAGGTATTAGAAAGTAATAATATAGAAACTCTAAACGTTGCTGAAGTGCAACGTCTTTTACGAATATTAGGTGGTGGATACGGAGTCTATGGTACATTAACACAACAGGGCAGTGGTTTTATATTAAAGACACTTCTTGTTCCAGCACAAGGTCGTGCTCAGGAATTTACAACAACAGGATTGAATTTTCTTGAGTTGAATATTGCTGTAGATGCAGTGATAAGTCAATTACGAGGAATAATATATAAAGATAGAGTGCTTTCCTCAATTATAATTCGTGGGAATAAACATATTGGAACAGAGGCTATACTTTCACGACTTCCTCTTTCCATAGGAGAAATTCCAACAGCTAAAGTAATAGATGAAGCAGTGAAAGCTTTGTGGGCTATCGGATATTTTAGTGATATTAAAGTTCATGAAAATAGAACTCCAGAAGGTATACAATTAGAATTTACAGTTGTTGAGCGTCCTCGTATTACATCGATAGAGATAGTAGGAAATGAAAAGTTGACAGCAAAAGATATACGTGATGTCCTTGTAACTAGAGTAGGAGATGTCGTCAATGAGCAAGCATTATCACAAGAAAAGCAAAAAATTATTGCAGAATATAAAAAGAAAGGCTATTTCGATGCAACTATAGAACAACAAATAATCCCAGAAGGGAATACAGGAAGAGCAATACTTCGAATAGTGTGTAATGAAGGAGAAGAACTCTTTATAGATCGTGTTGTTATTAAAGGTGCAAAAACTATCAAGCCTGGAGTATTAAAGAAAAATTTAGCAATTCAAAAGCGTGTTTTATTATCATATATAACAGGGACAGGAGTTCTTCAAGAAGAGTATTTAGAACGAGATACGACAGTTCTTCATTCAGAGCTTCTTAATAGAGGTTATTTTGATGCAAAAGTCTATCCTCCTAAAGTAATACGAGGGAGTGAAGGAATAACAGTAGAGTTTACTATTGTGGAAGGTCCACGATATAAGGTAGGTGATATCTCATTTAAGGGAGATTTACTCCTTAGCATGAAAGAACTTGAGAAATTAGCTGAAATGAATGAATTGCGACGTAAAAAGGAGTATTTTAACTATTCAGTGATGCAAGCAGATGCAAACCGTATAGCTCAAAGTTATGGTCGTTATGGCTTTGCATTTGCTGATGTTATTCCTGTTACAAAGATTGATAGAGAAACCCGAACAGTAAGCATCGTATATACCATATCAAGAGGTGAGAAAGTTTTTATACGCAAAACAATCTTAGAAGGAAATGAAAAGACACGTGATAATGTTATTTTACGAGATCTCTTCCTTTCCGATGGTGATGTATATAATTCATCTCTTTTAGAAATCTCTCGAGATAAACTTGCTCGAACAGGATATTTTAGTAATGTAGATGCTGAGATAATTCCTACAGATTCTCCTTCTGAGATAGATCTTAAAATTAAAGTAAAAGAGCAAAGTACAGGTTCATTTAACTTTGGAGTTGGTTTTTCAACATATTCTAGGTTTGGAATATCAGCATCTCTTTCAGAACGAAACTTTTTTGGAAAAGGCTATTATGCATCTCTTTCTGCATCATTATCAAGTAAGCGTTCTCTCTTCTCACTTTCATTTACAAATCCTCGCTTATATGACACTAAGCTAGGTCTTGGTTTTGATTTATATAATATAGCTGATGAGTATCCAGAATTTACTCGATATAGTACGGGAGGAGTAGTTCGTATTTCATATCCATTGGGATATTATACAACAATATATGCAAGCTATCGTTTAGAGTTTTATAGTATTGGAGATGTGAGTTCTACAGCCTCTTCTCTTATTAGAAGTAGTATTGGGAGACAATGGGGAAGTACCTTGAGTACAAGTATTGTTCGTAATACAACAAATAGCTATTCCTTCCCTTCTCGAGGAACAATATCAAGTATAGGTTTTGAATATGGAGGAGAACTCATTGGTGGAGATAATAACTATATAAAACTCACTGGAGAGTATCAATATTTTCAGAAAATTGTTGAGCCAGAATATGTATTTCATGTAAAAACAGTCGGCAATGTCCTTTTACCTAATGGTAGTGGTCGTGAAATACCAATTTTTGAACGCCTATTTATTGGTGGTATAGATAGTGTGAGAGGATATACTATAGATGATATGTCTCCTTATGATGTTGCAGGGGAAGCAATAGGGGGAATTTATTCATGGTATGCAAATCTTGAGTTTGTATGGCTTATGTTTCCAGAATTTGGAGTAGCTTTTGTTCCATTCTATGATGTTGGATTAAACTATGATCCTCGCTATGCACATGGAGTAAGTGCGCTCAAGAGTATAAAACAATCGACAGGGCTTGAAATTCGTTGGCAATCCCCACTTGGACTTTTGAGGTTAGCATATGGATATCCTCTTAATAGAAGTACCCGTGATGAGCGCTTAAAAGGGCGATTTGAGTTTTCTATTGGTAGCTTCTTTTAAGCAAAAAGTATAACTGTAGTATTCCTTTATGTCTAAAGGGGAGTGTCTATGCAAGTGATATTGCAACAAATATATAATCATCTTGGTATACAATGTGTTTATGTAGGTGAAGAGGAAGCAACAAAGATACTGTATGAAAAAGAGGCTACACAGATATTACCAACAAAACCTAAGGAAGATAATATTTACAAAAGAGTTGTAAGTTCACATGTAGAAAAGCCTATTATAAGTCGATCTAAAGAAGATAAGCCTATATCAAATAAGCCTATTCCTCAACATACTACAGCAAATTATAACAATGTAGATATAGAAAAGTTCGAGTTACGCTTTAAGAATTTATGTAGTACAATGAAACGGACTCCGTGTATCTGGACATATTATTCTCTTGGGGAAGATATGTTTGGAACAGCAAATGGAGAGCGAAGAAATACAATAAAACATATGCTTAGCTCTCTAGGTATGCCCCAGGGGACATATTCTTTTGTACCTTTTACAGCTCCTAATGAGGAAGGTATACTAGAGATATATCGAGATGAATTCATAGGTATATTACATATATATAAACCGTCATTAGTTCTCTTTTTTGGTGATGATGCCTTAGAATCTCTTGGTATTGAAGGAGAATCATGGCAAGAATTTGTTGTCTTCCCTCCTATAC
>CAMWXW010000083.1 GCA_947178315.1 uncultured Desulfovibrionaceae bacterium
TTTACATATAAATAAATCAGACACTTAAGAAAAGAGTAAAGAAGAATATTATTTTTAATTAAGAGTATACACATTATATTACTATTGACAACTTAAAAGTCATGTCTTATAGACGTCATAGTACAGGAATACCTTAAGCTCACCCTATTATATAACTCTCTTCATTTGATACTCTATTGTATAAGGAGAAACTATGAGATTACTTTGCGCAAAAGCTTCAACACTTGCTATGCAAACGAGGACTGGAATAAGTGCTTTACCAATACCATTCAAAAGTAGTGGCAAACCAATTTTACCTGAAAGTTCAGGATTACGTAATTGGTTTTATCAACGAGACTTTACAAGAAAATGTATGGCTGTAAATAATTTATGTAAAGAGTATAATACCTCTGACTCTCCAGATCGAAAAGATCTTATAGAACGCAAAGTTACTATGCTAACAGCCCAATTAACAGCAGGTATGCAGAAAGTATATCCTGGTAGTCGCCTAACACCTTACGTACTTGATAGTTTAAAATCAGCTTCTTGGGATAGAGAAATACCTTTTCAAGAAGGAGCAAGAAGTAGACTACAACTATCGAGAATAAATTCAGAAATTAGTCAAAATCAAAGACTTGTTAAATCAATTTTAACACAGGCCGTAAGAAGAGATAAAACAGGAGGTTTTAGCTCTGAATTTCACGCTCAGCTAGATAAAGTATGTATGTGGAAAGCTGGAACAGGGATAAGTACAGCATCATCAAGTCCTACAGATAGTAGAAGAGTACATTGTATATCAGCATTATCAGCTCCTAACTCAGTATTAAATCCACTCTACGCATCATCAGATTCTGCTTCGATTTGTTCATCAAGCTCTTCTTTCTCCGACGTCTCCAATGATGATTCTGATTGGACTAGCAGTCAAAGCATCATTATACCAATATCTCCTCAAGACTATACTCCAACAAGAATGACAGAGTATTCATATAATTTACAGGCAAGTTCATCTACAGAATCCCTTTCAAGTCTGTCTTCTGAAGCCAGAGTACAATCACAAAGAACTATTACACGATGTGAACCTAAGACTAAATTATCAAGACAACCAAAGTATGTAAATCAACAAAGCAGAGCATCATTATTACTTGCTATGGAGAACAACTCCCTAACACAGACTCAAAGAATAGTAAGACATCATGAAAACTCTACAAGTAGGACAACTAGCCCACAAGGACGATTCACCCCTGGAGTCTCAGTAATAACAGCTAACGGACAAGAGACATACGTATAAAAATACAGCTATACAACTACAACAATAGTACTACTACTAATATAGAGGATATATTTCTAGTAGTACTATATTTTATATTCCTATAATGTATCAAAAAGAATATCTATCGGAAGCTCTTGCTCCATATCTAGGTGGACAAGCTTTGCATCACGTAAATCGAAAAACCAAGTATGTAATGAAAGAGTCCCTGTCTTCAAACGCTCATGTATGAAAGGAAATGTCTTCAAATTGCTGTATGAGACTCGCATAGCTTCCATTTCACAACAACGTCTTCTTTCTTCTTCGGAAAGATCAGCATAAACGACATCTATATCTTCCTTGACTTCACGTAAAATATTAACCCATGGACCAATAAATTCTCCTTTTACCTCCGTATACAATGAAGCTATTCCACCACAATTTGAGTGTCCTAGAAGAATAATGTGACTAACATTAAGATAAACTATTGCATACTCAATAGCTGCACTTACTCCATGTATAGATGAACCTGGTGTATAACGTGGAACTATATTAGCGACATTTCGTATAACAAAGATATCCCCTGGTGAACAAGAAAACAGAATAGCAGGATCAACTCGAGAATCAGAGCATGCTATGACAAGAGCTTTTGGATTTTGTGTTTCCCGTAATTTCTCCAAGAGCTGTGGATTAACATCTTTCTGAAACGAATCAAAACCACAGAGAAAATCTGTTACTATATCTTCCATATCACCCTTCTTTATTAGCCTTAGAATATATGTATAGATAATATATCTGTATCTTTGCAAAAGATATGCGATATGTACCTTCTATCACATGATAGATTTAGAACTCTCCCCACTGTTTAGGGATACCACCATTAGAAATTATATTGAGCAATGAAAGCTGTTTCGGCAAACACACTGTCTTAAGATCATACTTCTCAACAACTGTTTTACGTGCATTTTTACGTATATGTTGTTTTTCTTCATGAGAGAGGTTATGTGCATAGACTATTTTTTCTGCTATATCCTGCGGATTATAAAAATCACATAAAATCCCATTATATCTATCTTGCACAACTTCTGCTACAGATGCTGTATTAGAAGCAACAAGCAATAGCTCCATCGACATCGATTCCAATAAAGACCATGAAAGAACAAATGGATAGCTGAGATACACATGAACAGAAGAATGAGAAAGAACATCAATAAATAATGAATAAGGCAATTTTCCTATAAAATAGACTCTATCTAAATTTAGTTTAGAACCAACTTCTTGTAATAGAAGCTCTCTATATGTAGTCCCATCAGGAGCAGGTCTACCATAACTTACAGAATCTCCCCCAATAATGACGATATGTGCATCTGGAAGTTCTTTTTGTATATCGGGCAAGGCACGCATAAAAGAATGAAATCCTCTGTATGGCTCCAAATTGCGACTTACAAATGTGATGACTGTATCCTTCTTTTTATCGAGTACAACACCATTCGGAAGGGTTACAGGTTGAGCATCTTCTTTAGGCTGTAAAGCTTCTGTATCTATTCCATCATGTATTATTGAAATTTTCTTACGCAAAAAGTCTGGATATGTACTCCACTGAAAATGTGTAGGAGAGATACCCCAATCCCAATTTGTAGCACTGAGAAGTTGAGTTGCATTCTGTACTCTAAAGCGTAAAAGACCATCAAAATCCATCTTAAAAAATTCATCTTCTATATTCCCTAAAAATCTCTTATCATAGAAGTATTCACAAAATGCAATTATTTTAGCATGAGGAAAGACATCTCTTAAGAATGAACCCTCTCCCCACCCAGTATGAACACAGATGATATCGGGAATAAAGTTCTCTTGAGAGCGAAGTTCAAGACATTTACGCAATACACTTTGTCCTTTCCGTATGTGTTCTTCAAAGGTACGTATATAATGGTGAGTATGTTGTCCTGCTGGATCTGATGTCGGATATGTCTTTACTGTCAGATCTTCGGGAAAAGTGACATCATGAAGATTAACTTCTTCTCCTAGGGCTATTACCTTATTACCAACTCTACTCAAATAAGGCATAAGATATTTATATTGTCCTGGGAAGTTCTGATGTATAAAAAGGATATTGCTCATACTACTCCGTTACACTTTCATTAAATATATCCTAACAATATACATACTTATATATAAAAGTCAATATAACGAAGTAAGAGTAAGAACTACTACAATACCACTAATCTAATCTAGCACTCGATTGAGATGCTAAGTTTACTTGAACTGTATCTATTTGCTTTTTATCTGCTTTAACTACAGTATAGGTTATTCCATTAAAGGTAAATATATCACCTTCTTCAGGGATAGTACCTAGTTGGTGACTGATATATCCTCCTAATGTATCTACCTCATCTGACTCTAACGTGATATCTATACTTTGCAATTCCTCAAGAGGCGTTTTTCCCGGCACAAGAAATGTAGATTCATTTACTTTTTGAATTTCCTCATCAGGATTTACCTCATCATATTCATCATATAATTTACCAAAGACTGTTTCTAAAATATCTGATACGGTAACAAGTCCAGCCGTTCCCCCAAACCTATCAAGTACAATCGCTATATGACATTTTCTTTTCTTGATTTCTTCCAATAAACTATATACTGGCTTTGTCTCTGTTGTAAAAAATGCTTCTTTTGCATATCGAACAGCTGGACTGTGTAGGTG
>CAMWXW010000084.1 GCA_947178315.1 uncultured Desulfovibrionaceae bacterium
TTTTTTTTTTCAAACATCACCAGGCAATAGTTTATGCCTCTTTTCACGTTGGCTTTGATCAGTTTTTTATCTAAATGAAGTACTCTATAGAGTATAAAATACTGACTCGTATTATCACGATATCTCATAAGGAGAAGCATGCATATTGTATCCTTCACACAACACTATATTCTGGAATATAGTCTGCTATATAGTATTACATTCTCTCTTAGCTGGATATAAATGTGCGTATTCGATATCTACTCTCTATTTTCATCTATTGCATATCTTTCATTCTCTTACATAAGGGACTCAGCTATGCTCAAGAACAAAAAACAAATTCATCTCAAAACTCTATCTCACATATCACACAAAATGTGAGTAAAGCTGATAAAACAGATTGGAAGATAACTGCAGAAAATCTTAGCTCTTCTGTACAGTCTACTGTTGTAGAAGCTTCTGGAAATGTTGTCATCACGAATGGTGCTATCACACTGAAGGCAGATTACATACGATATTTTACTGATACTCAATGGGTGTATCTACGAGGAAATGTCCTTCTCCATTTTGAAGATAATGCTGTCATTAAAGCAGATGAAGCAGAAATAAATACAGAGAATTTGAAGGGATTTATGATGAATGCCTCCATACAGCTTGAAGATCCCTTTGTACTCATAACAGGAAAAGAGGTGGAACGAAAAGGAGATAAAAGTTATTTCTTTAGAAATGCTACTGTTACATCGTGTGATGCAGAAGTTCCACCATGGGAGTTTTCTGCACGACTTATCGATGTCTATATTGACGGTTATACTGTACTATATGATTCTACAGTCAATATCTATGGTATGCGTACTATTACAATTCCTTCTCTACTTATCCCTTCTAATGTATCACGACAAACCGGATTTTTAATGCCCTCACTTGCATTTTCTAATAACAAAGGAGCAAGTTTAGAAATCCCTTTTTATTGGGCTATTGATGAACACAATGATCTTCTCTTCACTGCAAATGTTATGAGTAAAAAAGGTGTTATGTTAGGCTCACGATACCGAGCTCGTTATAAAGAATATCAAAAAATATGGCTCGCAGGAAACTGGATTTATGAGACAAATCTTGATAATCTGCGAAGCCCTGTTACAAAAGACACGTATACACCAAGTAATAATCGCTATTGGATTCGTGGAATGGCAGATACATCTATTGGATATAGTCGATGGAACTTTCAAATGAATGTCGATTACGCTTCCGATCTCTCCTTCATGAGTGATTATAAAAATGGTATGCTTGGCTCAAATGCAACACTGAATGAAACTTTTGATTTCTTTGGTAGAGAGCTTAATCCTATACGACAAAACAGAATATCCGAAGCAGTTATTTCACGAAGCTACAATAGATTTGGTCTTGCATTTTCTGCACGCTATGAAGAGGATCTTCTCTCAATGCAAAATGCTATCACAGCTACTGATGGAATGGCTGTACAAGAGCTTCCATCTGCTGAGCTTTTTGTTTATAGACAAGGGATTTTTGGAGATCTTCCAATAACAAAGTATCTTCCTTTTGAATTCGAAACAAATTTACAAACAACATACTTTATGAGAAATTCAAGTAATCATGGATTCAGAGCTGTTTTTAATCCAACTATCTATCTTCCAATGCAATGGGATTATATCTCTATTACGCCTCTTGTCAAATTGAATCAACGTGCCTACTTTAATACAACAACAAAAAATCCCAATGGTTCACTCTCTCCAAAGCAAAATCAACACTATGTTATGATTCCAGAATATACCATTCAAGCAGAATCGACGCTTTCTCGTCCATATAAAATACATACTGATACGCCTCTTTCCACTAATAAACCTACAAAATGGTCTGGTATCATGCACACGATACAACCTTTTCTTTCATATACGTATCGACATAATGTCGATCAATCTCGATTGCCTGAATATACGTTGCTCGATAGGCTAGAGGCTATCAATGCAATACGCTATGGTTTTACAACGTCTCTTGTCCGTAAGAGAGAGCATTTAATAACTACATTTGATGAAGAAAGTGGCGCACTCTCAACACACACAGATTATGATTATCTACGTTTTCTTAGTCTCACCATAGAACAAAGTTTCTTGCCTTCACGAGAAGGAACGCAATATAAGTATAATCTTTTACCAGTTGAACTCACACTTAAATATTATATTACCTCTACTTTTTCTTTACGAACATTCACAAAAATCGATTCTATCTATGGAGATCTTATCCGTACTGATGTTACAGCAGAATACCTCATCAAAGATTTTCGACTTGCTCTCGGATATGATTTTCAAGAAAAACGTATTGAATATTATCAACCAGAGAAAATAAATAGTATTTATGTTGAAATAGAAACCCCTGTCTTCTACTCTTTACAAATAAATGGAAGATATGCTCATGATATCAAACGAGATAAACCTTCTGAAATAATCGCTGAACTTCGTTATGTCAATCAATGCTACTCCATTGGATTACGCTATTATCAAGATTTCTTTGATGCAGGGATTGGTCTTCTCTTTAGTATCCCAACACTTCTCTAATACTTCTTTTGATATTTTCTTGTATTCTCGTGTTCTCTATTATATACTATTAGTATGACAGATACACCTCTTTTAGAAGTACGTATTGCAAAAGCGTATACCATATTCTTTTGGATACTCTATTGTATCCCTTCCCTCTTTATATTACCTTACATTTTTATTTATTGGTATAAAGTTCGTGTTATCAATAGAAACTATATTGAACTATATCCAAAAACACTGCATCTTTATCAAGGAAGGTGGTTTGTTGCCGATGATGATGTCGTCTACACAAATGCCGTAGATCATATAAAAATAGACAGAAGTGTTATGGGATATATCTTTGGCTGGTGTACACTTGTTATCACCACACGTAATGGTCAATTTGTCTATTACTACATGAATATGAAAGATTCAGAAGCATTACGTAATGAGGTTATAATTTAGAGTACAATACGAATGTATATTTTATTACAATAGCACTACACTACATGCTATATTTACTCTCTCATCTTCTTGTACTCCTTATTTGTGTATGCTACAATGTATACATTACGTAGTGAGAAAATGATAGAAATATATTCTATCTTAGAGAGGATAGTACATATGCCAAAAACAAAACATACGAGTACATCAGAACAAGAGACGTCTTCTAATAAAAGACAAGAAGAAAGTTGTGCAATACAACATGCAGATAGAGATGAACAATGTGATTTAGAAACAATAGAGAGCAATTCTGATGAGACAACATATAATACAAAAGGGAATACAACAAAGAGAACCATTACTACAGATAAAACATATGCTACTAGTGATCCATGCCCTTGTGAAAGTGGTTTAGCTCTAGGAGAATGCTGTGGAAAATATTTTGATGGTACATTCTCCCCTTCTACCCCAGAAGAACTTCTTCGTTCAAGATATGTAGCCCACGTAACTCATAATCATGCCTATCTTATAGAGACAACACATAGTACGTATAGAGATGAAGAAAGTGAGGCAGATATCACAAAATGGATAGATCAACTTGAGTGGAAAGGCTTTACTATTCTCACTTCTATTGGTGGAAAAGAGAAAGATACAACAGCAAGCATTGCTTTTATTGTTCATTTCCTTGTCAATGGTATCCCTAGAGAAATGAAAGAAACAGCTCATTTTATTAAGGAAGATGGTAAATGGTTCTATACCTATGGTGATGTTGAGGGTCATATCACCTATAGACGAGAACAACCTAAAGTAGGTAGGAATGATCCATGTGCTTGTGGAAGTGGAAAAAAATATAAAAAATGTTGTTTACTAAAATAATAATCTTTATTTTGCATATACAAAAGGGAGTATATTACTAATCTCCCTTCTTTCTTAAAATCTCAATAGAAAACTATATACTTGTCCTCTTATAT
>CAMWXW010000085.1 GCA_947178315.1 uncultured Desulfovibrionaceae bacterium
TTGCTATACAGTCTCGTATGGAGATAGCATGGTGCAAGAAAAAAGCAATTCTACCCCCCCCCCTCTTATTTCTATCATTATTCCTGTGTATAATGTTGAAGAGTATTTAGAGGAATGTATAGAAAGTGTCTGTAATCAGACTCTTAAAGAGATTGAAATCATTTGTATCGATGATGGTTCTACAGATAGGAGTGGAACTCTCTTAGACGAATATGCTATGAGGGATAAGAGAATTGTTGTTATACATTCTCCTAATAGAGGACTCTCTGCTGCTAGAAATCTAGGATTAAAGCATGCGCGTGCAGAATATATATCATTCCTCGATTCTGATGATTACATTGCACCTACGATGTGTGAGGTGCTTTACACTGCAATGATTGAACACGATATAGATACTGCAATGTGTGGGATTTCTGTTGTCTGTGAGGAGGGACAAGAATATAGAAATAAACATAGCTCATATTATATTGAGGATAAATCTGGACTTTATCCGATGAATGTCAACGTAATGGCAAATACCATTGTTGTTGTATATGCTAAAATACTTAAGAAGTCTCTTTTGGATCGCTTTGGCATTCGCTTTTTGGAAGGAAAAGTCCATGAAGATATGCACTTTACATACGCATATCTCTCTGTTACGAGAAATATCTATGTGATTCAAGAAAATCTCTTGTTTAGAAGAATACGTGAAAATAGTATTACTGATATCTCACATAAGGGCTATAATTCACAACATATTGACTCACTTGAGCAATTGGCATACCTTTTTGACTTTTGGAACACACTTGGGATACTGGAATCTGTAGCTGGATTTTTTTGGAGTACGTACTTATCTACAATATATACTATTGCAAGAACATTGCGTTATAGATATTTGCACATATTATTACATGTAGCAGGAACATTCATTATGGAGCATCAAGAAACTATTCCTACTGATGACGAGTTTCTACCTCAAAGAGAGATGCTCTTGGAATATATAGCATATAAAGATGCTACTATACGTGATGTTGCCGTACTCTTACGGAAAATGAGAAAAGAGCAAGCTCCAGCATAGACGTATTTATTCTATTTGTGTGATATATTATATTCTATATATTTTAATGTAGTAAATCTATATACAAATCTATATACATGTAGTATACTATCTCCACATAGCGTGGAGGAAAATATGAAGAAGACAGCTGTGATGCTTGTAGAAGAAGAAATCGCCTTGCTAGAAAAGATATTGCGAGAGCAGAAAGGAAAAGCAGAGCCTAATGAAACATGTCTATTGGTGAAATGCGTTGAACATGTCTCAGAACAGACATGGAGTAAAATACATGTATCAAAAGAACTCCAAGGCTGGAGACGTCTCCCTCTTAAAAACCATTCTCCAGAATCAGTACGTATGGCACTTCTCTCTTTATATGAGTCTGCACAGAATATTTTACATGAGATACAAGATACTCATATCCTACTCAATACGATAAATATGGAGATTCAACGGGTTGAACGGGGTTCTGGAGAGTTCTCTATATTGATGATTCAGCCTGCAATAGATAGCACAACTGATATCGGGGTAATATTAGAATACATGCAAGGAGTATTACATTCCTGTGTTCGAGCATACGATACTATTATTTTGCTTGAACAACATATATTTGCTGTTATTTTACCTGGTGCATCTGCAAGCAATGCACGACTCTTTGCAAAACGTTTTCAAGCATTGGCAACACATCAGACAAAGAAAATTTGTGCTGATGAAGAAAAAATCTATGTGGGAATTGCAACATATAGAGCCGGTATGCCTACAACACCACAAAAAATTATGGAGCATGCGTACTCTGCTCTACAAGAGGCTATAGAGAAAGGTGTTGAAGTAAATCAAATAAGTAGTCATTTACTCGGGGATTCAGATAGAGCGAGTATGGTTACAATAACAGAAAAACGACTTCTCTATACGAAGCAAGAGAAAAGCTAATATGATACAAAAAACAAAATATATCGCTGTTGCAAGTGGAAAAGGTGGTGTTGGCAAGAGTACTCTTACACTTAATCTCTGTAATGCACTTAGTAAACGCTATTCAATGCTTTCTGTTGATTGTGATTTAGGATTAGCAAATCTTGATGTTTTGCTTGGTAAAACAGCAACATACACATTACAAGATATCTTATGTGGATTGATACAACCGCAAGAAGCTTGTATTGAGATTACTCCTAGATTTTCATTATTGCCTTCTGCAAGTGGAACTCTTGAAAGTATTGGAATGGATACAATGGCAGTGCATCTTTTATTTAAGAAATGCGTTGATTTTTTTAATGGTTTTGATTGCATCTTTTTTGATCTTGGAGCTAGTATCACACCAATTACACTCTCATTTATACAGCATGCGACACATACTGTTGTTGTTATCACTCCAGAACCAGCTTCTCTTGTTGATAGTTATGCTCTTATTAAAGTCTTAGCTACACGTTCGCTCGTAAAAGATGTCTATATTGTGTACTCTATGGTTACTGAAGAACAGCATGCTCAAGAGCTATTCAATATATTACAGACAAATATAGAGCAAACATTAGGTGATGCAATACAGATACACTATCTTGGGTATGTACAGTATAGTCTTGATGTTCTACATGCCGTCTATAATCAGCATCTTCTGCTTGATGTTGTTCCTCATAGTGTTTGTGTGCAAAATATAGAATCTATCTCTCAACATATTGAAAGAGATATACTTCATTAGTAATTTACTTAGGTATTCTTTATGCTATAGAAATAGTATTTTCTTGGGAATACCTTTTACGAATCATTGTATATATGTTATAAAAGATACTATCTTCTTGAGTGTGTATATATTATTGTATATAGTGAAAAAGAATCATAGTCGATTACTTATATTCACGCCATAATTATATAAAAAGTATAGCTCCTTTCGTAAGGAAATAGCTATCAGCGTAAGGTCTGTATATGAAAAGAGCATTAGTCTTAGATGGTGGGGGTGGAAAAGCTGTATACACATTGGGGGTATTGTATGAACTCGAGCAGTATCTACAACTCCACTGTAGCGAGCCAAGGACAATACACGATTGCTTTGACTTCTTTTTTGGAACAAGTAGTGGTGCTATTATATGTACAGCAATTGCAAGTGGAATGCATGTAAAGCAGGTGTATTCCTTCTATAGAGAAACCTTGGCTAAAGTTATGTACTACAGTGCAATAAGTAAAGTTACGCCAAGTGTTATGGCTAAAAGACGTTCTCATGCATTGAGTTCACAACTAAAGCATGTATTTCATGATTATCCTTTTGATTATATAAATAAAAGTTTAGCTATCTATTGTACAGACTTTGTAAAACGCGTACCACGTGTCTTTCACACAGATATGCTCCTTGCTGGTGCAAGTGAACTCATTTTTACTCCTGGTTTTGGTGCAACAATAGTTGAAGGATTATTGGCAACAAGTGCTGCATATCCTATATTTGAACGAGTTTACGTAAATGGAAGAACGTTACAATTTGAAGCTGTTGATGGAGGATACTATGCAAATAATCCAACATTGTTTGCGTTGAACAGTATACATAAAGGATATCCTCATACCACGTGCAAATTACTTAATATCGGAGTTGGTTCATATATAGAGCCTCCTGTAAATCAGATTTTGAAGAAAATAGATATGTATAATCTCGTCGATCTGGTTTTAGAAAGCAGTACAAAGTCTCATAATACGCTTGTAGAATATCTATGTAATGAGAGTAAAGAAGTATTGCGAGTCAATGATGAAGTCCCTATGACAATAGATTTCTTTGTGCATGAAGAGCTTGATCTTGAAGGTATTTTTACTTATGGGAGGAAGTCTTTTTTACAGCATCAAGAAGAAATTATCGACTTCTTAGAAATCAAGATATTGTAAATTATGAGACAGTATACTTAGTAT
>CAMWXW010000086.1 GCA_947178315.1 uncultured Desulfovibrionaceae bacterium
TTATAGACGTAACTATTAGTATACCAAAATATAATATCTTGTAAAGCAGGACTTTACTATGAATCTTATCTCTTTTCTACTCTCAATGTCTTCGATACCATCTATCTATGCTCTATCTATGATACTTCTTTCATAGGTTTATATCATTCTTGTCTCAAAGCATGATGTATACTATCAGACAACAACAATATACAAGGAGACTTTTTATGAAATATGATCAATTACACAAAAAGATAAAGAAAGAATTAGAAGCAATTGCATTTACACGTATTGCTGATATCTGCACATGGAATGAAGAAGGTATTCTTCTTCTACCGAAAAAAACAATCAAAGGAGTAAACACAGCTGCGATTGCAGAGATTAAAGAAGATACAAAAGGAATGCACATAAAGCTTCACTCTAAATTGAAAGCTCTTGAGTTATTACAAAAATATAATCACGAAGAGACACCTCAAGAACAATCACACACTCTACCTGAATCGATAGAATCTCTTCTTCAACTTCCATAAACATACTTGAGAATGGTACATGTCATGCAAAGATAGTTTATATAGTAAATTTCCTTAGTAAAAATAATGAGAATGAATATCTATTCATATTGATTTTATACGGAAAATACTATATCATAAGACTACTTATATCTCTCCATTTTAGAGTTATAAGAAAACTATTCTAAGGTGGTACTATGTCGACAAGAAAAGAAGAAGATCTGCTTGGAACATTAGAAATCGATAATACCAAGTACTATGGTGTACAAACACAGCGAGCGCTGAATAATTTTAAGATAAGCCATACCTCTATTTCACAATATCCACAGCTCACAGAAGGCATGATTTATGTTAAAAAGGCTGCTGCTCTTGCAAATTGTGAGATTGGACTCTTAGCAAAAGACAAAGCTGATGCTATTGTCAAAGCATGCGATGAAATGTTACGCACAAAAAAATGCTATGATCAGTTTCAATCTGACATTTTTCAAGGAGGAGCAGGTACTTCTGTTAACATGAATGCAAATGAAGTAATTGCAAACGTGGCTCTTGAATTACTTGGAAAAGAAAAAGGTGATTATTCTGTTATCAATCCATGTGATGACGTCAATATGGGACAATCAACAAATGATGCCTATTCAACAGGTATGAAAATAGCTGCTTATTCTTCTCTTGATCCAGTGATAGCAGAGTTAAAGCTTCTTATCCAATCAATAGAAAAGAAAGCAAAAGAGTTTGCTAAACACATCAAAATGGGAAGAACTCAATTACAAGATGCAGTCCCTATGTCCATTGGACAAGAATTTCAATCATTTGCAGATTCTCTTTCTCAAGATATAGCAAATCTTGAATATGCACAAAAACTCTTCCTTGCTATCAATCTAGGTGGAACAGCAATAGGAACTGGTGTCAATGCAGGTAAGGGATATAAAGAAGCTGTCGTAAAACACCTCAGTGATATCACAAAGAGACCATATGTTACTGCAAAAAACCTCATCACCGCTACTTGGGATTGTGGAGATTATGTAACTCTTTCAAGTACACTCAAAGTCTTAGCTGTTCGACTCTCTAAAATTTGTAATGACTTGAGATTATTAAGTGCTGGACCTCGTGCAAATATAAAAGAAATCAATCTCCCAGAAATGCAACCAGGTTCATCTATCATGCCTGCTAAAGTAAACCCTGTTATTCCAGAAGTTGTAAATCAGGTATGTTTTACTGTTATCGGTAATGACATAGCAGTTACAATGTCTGCAGAAGCTGGACAACTTGAGCTTAACGTAATGGAACCTGCTATTGCTAAAGCTATCTTCGAATCATCTGAAATATTAACAAATGCAATGAGAACACTAAGAGAACTTTGTATTGATGGTATTACTATCAATGCAGAGCGATGTAAAGAGCAAGTTCTCTCTAATATAGGGATTGTTACATACTTTAACCCTTATATTGGACATCATGAAGGAGATCTCATAGGAAAAGAGTGTGCAAAAACTGGAAAAAATGTTCGTGAAGTTATTTTAGAAAAAGGATTGCTCACAGAAAAAGAAATAGATGAGATTCTATCTATTGAAAACTTGATGAACCCAACAATTATAGAGCATATTAAGAAAAAATAGGTAATATTGATATAGATATATCCTTCTATCTACGGAAGAATGCTACCTTTTCATTCAATATAGTATGTCTACACATATTATAGAGGCAATCGATACTCTTTTTCTTGCTTCTATAGTATGTGTTCTATATAGCGTATCTCCATATCATGTATATTACTTTCTTTTACCTATTCAACATGTATGAATATTATAATCTAAGGAGCACATATGTGGATAGTTGAACTTGCCATCGTTCTAGGAGCAATAGTTATTGGTGCTAGAATGGGTGGAATAGGAATTGGGCTAGCTGGTGGTCTAGGAACACTAGTATTAGCATTATTAGGTGTTCAACCTGGCTCCATTCCTATAGATGTCATTTTAATCATTATGGCTGTTATTACTGCAATTGCAGCAATGCAACTCGCTGGAGGTATTGATTACTTAGTTGATGTAGTAGAAAAACTATTACGAAAATATCCACAGCGTATTACAATCCTCTCTCCAGTAGTCACTTATATTATGACAATGCTTGCAGGAACAGGACACACAGCATATGCAACATTACCAATTATAGCAGAGGTATCAAAAGAACAAGGTATTCGTCCTTCTCGGCCTCTTTCTATTTCTGTTGTCGCTTCACAAATAGCTATTACAGCATCTCCTATATCAGCTGCTGTTGTCGTCTTTGCTAAAATGCTTGAAATTGAGCCATTTAATGTGAGCTATGTACAATTATTAGCAATAACAATTCCTTCTTCTTTTATTGCTTGTATGATTACAGCTGTTATATGTAACTTTTTAGGTGTTGATCTCAAAAATGATCCTATTTATAAAGAGCGACTCGCACAAGGACTCATTACAATACGAGGTTCTAGTAACAGAGAAATACTCCCACATGCAAAGCTTTCTGTATGGATATTTATTCTAGCTGTGTGTGCTGTTACATTCTATGCTATTGGAATCTCGAATGGTGTTGATCTTTTTGGAACTAATCCTCCTCTTAAGCGAGATGAAGCTATTATGCTCTTTATGCTTACTGCAGCTATTATCATTGTCTTTGCCTGTAAGATCAATGTTGGTGAATTACCCAATATGCCTACATTCAAATCTGGTATGAGTGCATCTATTTGCGTTCTTGGAGTCGCTTGGATGGGAGATACATTTGTAAAGGCTCACATTCAAGATATCACTAATCTTTCTATTGAGATATTAAAAACAGCTCCATGGCTTCTTGCTGTTGCTCTTTTCTTTGCATCTATGCTTCTTTATTCTCAAGCAGCAACAACTCGCTCTTTAATGCCCTCTGTGCTTGGACTTAGCGTACTAGA
Source organism: uncultured Desulfovibrionaceae bacterium (assembly GCA_947178315.1). Classification (GTDB taxonomy): domain Bacteria; phylum Desulfobacterota; class Desulfovibrionia; order Desulfovibrionales; family Desulfovibrionaceae; genus CAMWXW01. The sequence continues at coordinate 3,412 of CAMWXW010000086.1, forward strand.
TGGTGCTTATGTAGTAACAGGTGAACCCCTTGTTGGTGCAATTACAGCAATTGCAAGCTTTGCTTCTGTAAGTGCTCTTTTTGTACTTCCAACATATCCGACATTGCTTGCAGCTATAGAGATGGATGAAACAGGCTCTACTAGAATAGGAAAGTATATTTTTAATCACTCCTTTTTACTACCTGGAATCCTTGCTATTAGTATCGCTGTTGCATTAGGATTTCTCTTCGGTTCTATGATTATACATTAAAATCTATTGACTATCTATATGAAAAAAAGAATACTGCTCTAGGGTAGTATTCTTTTTATATATCTATGCTTCTTCTCATTTTTTATATATGAATTCCTAATTCCAAAAAACTAATCAATATCTAATCTATATTGAAAATAGATTTACTCTTCACTTTTTGCACAAATAAGAAGCTAAGTATAAGAA
>CAMWXW010000087.1 GCA_947178315.1 uncultured Desulfovibrionaceae bacterium
TACGTATAGTTTGATTATGTGATATCTTAGAAAGAAACTATTTCGGGAAGTTATTTATTGATTGTCAATAATTTATTGATAACGCTTGCATAGAGTATAAAACATGGTATACTAATTAGTATAGAAGGCATATATTGGGTATAAGTATACTTTATGGTAAGAAAGCTTTCATAAAAGCCTTGAAAGCAGAGCTGTTAAAGAGTACAATAATAATATATGTTTTGTCATAATCAATTTTTATTATATCCTAGACAAATGGAAGCTATGTACATGAATGATATAACGTACACGCACAAAGAATTAGCAGCTCTTGTTAATGTTTCTGAAACAACAATAAAGAGTTATAGAAAGAAAATCCCAAATTGTCTTCCTATAAGTAATACAGGGAAGCCTATACGTTTCTCTCAAGATGCTCTTGAGGTATGTAAACGTATCAAAGAGCTATTTTCTGAGGGTATGGCAGTTGTAGATGTGCAGAAGCGTTTATCAGAAGAGTATGAGTGGATTGAAAAACCATCTGAACGTAGAGAGAATATAGCTCATGAAACAACGCATGTAGCTGATGTTGCTATTCCTTTGAATGCTATTGCACAAGGTGTGATGAATATATTACAGCAACAAAAAGATGTTATGCGTAAACTTAAAGAATTAGAAGATACAATATCTTCAATGCAAGTACATACTCAATCGGAAGTAGTCAGTGAACGAGAAGAACACAAAGGTGTTGCCAAAAGTGATTCACTTTCAACAATACCAGAATATCTCATGGGATATCCACTTGTAGTAGAAACGTCACAGGGAGATGAAAAAAGTATTGAAGGTCTAGGTCTTCTTCCTCAATTTACAATCTTTGATCTTGTAGCAAAGCTCAATTATAATTTCAAATATCCTGAGCATTATGTTGCTTCTACCAGTGTTGGCGAGCAAATCATAACTATAACATTTATGCAAGAGCAAGCAGAACACCCTCAATCATTTAGTATTGAGCTTTTTCCAATACAACATAAGGGTCATACAGTACTTCTTGTTGTTGGATTTTATATTGATAATAAGAAGACACCAGTTGAAACATTGATGAGCTTTATTCATTTATAAATGACATATTTATATATCTCTATAAGCAAGTATGTAAATAATTTTATACTATGCTGTTTTCTTGCAATATTTGTATAAATAATGTATACTCTATAATAACGTAAGTGTTGTATCTCTATAATGACACTTTGTAGATAGCTTAGTAGATACTATAGCAGAATGATAGCAATGTAGAGCCTATAGTAGAAAGGATAGATATGTGCGGTATTTTTGGTTATATCGGTTCGGATAACGGCATACATTATACTCTGGAAGCACTTCAATTGATGGAGTATAGAGGATATGATTCTGCGGGGATAGTTTTTGAAGAAGAGAAAGCCTTTACTCTAATTAAAACGGTAGGTAAGGTAGCTGAACTTAAGAAAACTGTAAATACACGAGTTGCAAACACAACATCTTCAAAAGCATTAGGGCATACACGCTGGGCTACGCATGGTATTCCTTGTGAAAAGAATGCACACCCACATCAATCTAATGATGGTTCAGTCGTAATAGTGCATAATGGAATAATAGAGAATTATCAGGAACTGCGTACAGAGCTTGTAGCAGAGGGATATTCTTTTATATCAGATACTGATACAGAAATACTTGTAAATTATATAGAATACATGGCACAAAAAGAGGGAGGTATCAAGCAAGGATTGGTTCGAGCATTACAACATGTAAAAGGTGCATTTGCTATAGCACTTATGAGTACTCGTGATACCTCTTCGATATATGCAATGCGTAGAGGTGCTCCATTGTTATTGGGTATTGGAAAAGGTGAGTATTTTTTAGCATCTGATATGTGTGCATTCTTGCAACATACGAATGATGTGATTTTTTTAGATGAAAATGAACTCGTTACTTTGCATGATACAGAGTATTCTATAGAGAGTCTCTATACAGGTGAAAGGATAGATAAAAGTATAGAGTCTGTTGATTTCGATATTCAATCTGCTCAAAAACAGGGCTATGCACACTATATGTTAAAAGAGATTTATGAACAGCCAGATGTAATAGAGCAAAGTCTTATTGGAAAACTTTCTGATGGTAAGATTGTTCTTTCCCACCTTCCAAAAGAACAACCACCTCGTATTCATATTATTGCATGTGGGACGTCATATTATGCAGGTTTATGGGGAAAGTATGCTATAGAAGAGCTAGCAGGAATCCCTGTTGAAGTTGAGATAGCATCAGAGTTTCGCTATAGAAAGAAAGCTCTTGATAAAAATACACTTGTCCTTGCAATAACGCAGTCTGGAGAAACAGCAGATACTGTTGCAGGCTGTGCAATAGCCCGTGAGCTTGGGTGTAAAACAATGGCTATATGTAATGTTGTGGGTTCTACGATTACACGTATGGTAGATACTGTATTATATACACAAGCAGGGCCAGAAATAAGTGTAGCATCTACTAAGGCAATGACAAGTCAAATGATAGCACTTCTCTGTATAGCATTACACTATAGTTCTAATAGAGAAAGTGAGCAATATAGAGAATATATAGGTGGATTGCAACATCTTGCTTCTACGGTACGAGATATACTCCCTCAAACAGAAAAGATTGCAAGACAGTATGCAGAACTCTGTAAAGATAAAAAGAGTTTCTTCTATTTAGGAAGGGGATATTGCTATCCTTTGGCTCTTGAAGGTGCATTAAAATTAAAGGAGCTAACATATATCCATGCAGAAGGATATCCAGCTGGCGAGATGAAACATGGTCCTATCGCACTAGTTGAAAAGAGTCTTATGACAATAGCTCTCTTGTTTGATGATGAATTTGGTGAGAAAACACAATCAGCCATATCAGAAATACAAGCAAGGGAAGGTCAAGTAATAGCTATTGCTCCTCTTGGTCTTGTAACTACTGCAGATTTTGAATGGCACCTCCCAAAAACAGTAGACTTATTACAAAGCTTTATTATGTTGCCAGCCTTACAGCTATTGAGTTATTCTATTGCTTGTTTATTAGATCGTAATGTTGACATGCCTCGCAACTTAGCAAAGAGTGTAACTGTAGAATAAGTATGTCTTCAAAGATGTGAATTATTCTTTAGAGTACCCCTCTCTTATTGATTGCAATTGAAAGACAATCTATATGTGTAGCACCTGCATTATGTAGTTCTTGTGCGAGGGCATGTACTGTTGCACCCGTTGTAATGACATCATCAAGAATAAGGATATATGCACCATGTAACGGATATTGTGCATGAAAGACATTTTGTAGATTCTGAACTCGTTCTTCTTTAGAGAGTGTCTGTTGAGAAGGATACTCCCTTGTTATTTGTATACATGTTGTTAAAATCGGAATGCTTGTATATCGTGTAATATAGTTGGCAAGAAGACCAAGATGATAGAATCCTCTTACTCTGATTTTCTTTTGATGTTGTGGTACAGGTATACAATACGTATATTGTGTTGTAATCAATGATTGTATAGTGAAAAGTAATATATCCGCAAGAAGGGGAGCATAGTAGAGCTTTGCTTCATATTTGTATTGTGGAATAATCTCTTGTAAGATTCCTTGATATACTCCATATGTGAAGATTGATTGATAGAGTGTATGTGTCATTTGTATATGACGGGGAATAGTAAGTATCTCATCTGCACATGATGGACAAATAAAAGCATGTGCTGTAGGAAATAATTTATTTTGAGTAGGATATGCACAACAAACACAACGTCCGCTCCTACGAGAAAAAAGATATTTTATGACGTTCATAGTATATTCTATTATATAT
>CAMWXW010000088.1 GCA_947178315.1 uncultured Desulfovibrionaceae bacterium
GGAATTTAGGTATTCTGCAAGATAGTAGTGGAGATTCTATCTCTCATAAAAATCCATATTATGGAGAGCTTACTGTTTGGTATTGGGTATGGAAAAACTATCTTCCTCTACATCAGGAGTTAGAATATGTAGGATTTTGTCATTATCGTAGATTTATAGACTTTATGAGGAAGCCTACAGCACACCCTCTTAAAGGTATATCGTATATGAGCTATATACGGAATCTTGAGAAATATCAATCTCTTCCTCCATATAGTTCAGTGTATGCACTACATAATTATGATATTATTTTACCTAAAAAGTTGCAAAGTCAATACACTATGGAAGAGAAGTATGCAATCCGACACAATGAGATAGATTTTAAGCTATGTAAAGAAGTGATTGCAGAAAAATACCCAGAATATATACCTACTATGGAATCTGTATGTAAAAGAAAACAGGCTTACCACTATCTGACATTTGTAATGAGAAGAGAATATTTTGAAGCACTAGCAACATGGACATTCGATATTCTTTTTGAGCTTGAACGACGTTCTAATTGGGAACAATACACAAGTTATGATGAAATACGTACACCAGCATATTTGATGGAACGTTTCTTTAACGTATGGGTTGAGTATAATATAGCTCACCATGGATACAAGGTATTACACCGTAGAGTGTGGTTATTACGAAAAGAGAGTACTTTACAGAATTATCTTAATAAACTGTATAGATATATCCATCGATGTAGTTCGTGAGCTATTATGTATAATACGAGATTATTAAGTATCTATTGCTTCTTAGTTGATGAATAGGAATATGACTCTAGTTTATCATACAGAGTGGATTGTATCATGATGCGACTATATTCTAGGAGAGAGAAGGCAATCATATTTTTGTTGCAATTTATGAAAATACCTTGTATAAGAAAGAAAACTATATTTTATGACATATGCTATTTTAGCTCAATTAAGGGTATGCTATGCAAAGTAACTCCTATTTTTCTCCCTATTATACTCATGTTACAGAAACCGAAGGAATGAATGATGCTATTCTTTCTAAAATAAATGATGCAGATACACTCTATTCAGATGGTATAGATATCTATAGCAATGGATTTTCTCGAACACATACAATAGAATCTATTCTTGATTCATGCTCAGATTTCACAAAGGAAGATTTAGAACTAAAAGAATCAGAAGAATATGCTATAGTGGGCAGGATATTATTTTTACGTTCATTTGGTAAAGCAGTTTTTATGAAGATTGAAGATATAAGTGCCTCTATGCAAATATATCTTAGTGATGCACTTTTAGGAGATGTATTTAAACGTATTGTGAAAAGACTATCTGTTGGAGATATCATAGGAGTTCGAGGTTTTCTTTTTCGCACTAAAACAGATGAGTTGACACTAAAAGTAACAGATCTACAGTTACTTACAAAGAATCTACGTCCTCTCCCAGAAAAATTTCATGGTCTTCATGATATAGAGTTACGCTACAGACAACGCTACGTAGATATGATGATACATAGAGATGTACGTGAACGCTTTATGCAACGCTCCCGTATAGTGCGTGCTATGCGTACGTTTTTAGAAGAGGAATCTTTTTTAGAAGTAGAAACCCCAATGCTTCATAGTATAGCAGGTGGAGCAATAGCTCGTCCATTCTGTACACATCATAATACATTGGATATGGAGCTTTTTTTACGTATTGCACCAGAACTACATCTTAAACGTATGCTTGTTGGTGGCTTTGAAAAGATTTTTGAAATCAATAGATGCTTTCGTAACGAAGGGATATCAACAAAACATAATCCGGAATTTACAACATGTGAGCTTTATTGGAGTTATGCAACCTATGAAGATTTAATGGTGTTGACAGAGAAGCTTTTTGCATATATAGCTCGTACAGTATGTGGCACAACAATAATAGAGTATCAAGGTCAGAAAATAGATCTCACAGAAGGGACATGGAAGAAAATCACATTCTATAATTCCTTAAAAGAGATAGGAGGGCATACAGATACATTCTTACAAGATATGGAAGCAATGGGTACATATATTGTGAAGCATGGTATCTCTCTTCCTGTAAAAAAGGAAGTAGCCTATTATCATGAATGTATTTTTGATATCGATGTTGAAGCAAAACTAATACAGCCAACATATATTTATGAATATCCTACAGCTCTTTCTCCTCTTTCTAAACGTAATAAAAATAATCCTGATATTGTTGATAGATTTGAGCTTTTTATTACAGGTCGAGAAATAGCAAATGCCTTTAGTGAGTTGAATGATCCAATAGATCAACGTCTTCGTTTTATGAGTCAGATGGAAGAAAAGTATGGAGGAAATGATGAAGCTCATCCTTTAGATGAAGATTTTCTTCGTGCTCTTGAATATGGTATGCCTCCAGCAGCAGGAGAAGGTATTGGTATAGATAGACTTGTCATGCTGTTAACAGATAGTCCATCTATTCGAGATGTAATAGCATTTCCACTTCTTAAAAAAGAAGGATAATATGTCGCTTGAATTTATGATAGCAAGGCGATATCTTTTTGGTCGTAAAAAATCATTTATATCGCTTCTTTCAATAGCCGCAATTATAGGTGTTGCAATAGGTGTTGCAGCTCTTATCATTGTTATGGCAGTTATGAATGGATTCACGACGAGTTTAAGAAGTAAAATACTAAGTGCAAGTGCGAATGGTATTATTACGTTTGCAGAGCGAAGAGCGCAATCATTTAATGGTACTGTATTTGACACTATTTCATCATTGCCAGAAGTAAAAGGAGTAACACCTTTTGTGTATTCAGAGGTTATCCTATCTACTTCTAATGGAGTAAAAGGAGTTGTTGTTCGTGGAGTCGAACCTTCTCTTGCTATTTCAACTATAGGAGTTCTAGAGCAGTTAGAAAGAGGCTCTGTGGAAGACTTAGAATTAGATATATCAAAAGCACCAAATGAGCAAGAATATGGTATAATTATAGGCAAAGAGTTAGCAAATACACTTGGACTATCACTAGGTTCTTCTATCAATTTACTTTCTTCTTCAGGTAGAAGAACGAGTACAGGCTTTATGCCAAAAGTGATGCCTTTTGTTGTTCGTGGTATATTCTCTACTGGAATGTATGAATATGATACAACGCTTACATTTGTAAATATAGTTGCCTTGCGTTCTCTTTTAGGGATATCTAAAGAAGGAATTTCTGGATATGAATTCTCTTTATATGATATCTATACAGCTCCTCGTGTTGCCGGTATATTACAAGAATCATTAGGTTCTCTTTATCGAATCCGTACATGGCAAGATATGAATGTAAATCTCTTTGCAGCTCTTGAGTTAGAGAAAACAGCTATGTTTATTTTCTTAACTCTGATTGTTCTTGTGGGTGCATTTTCTATCGTGACAACGCTTGTTATGCTTGTTATGGAAAAACGTAAAGATATAGCAATCCTGATGGCACTAGGTGCGACTCCTGTAAGTATCCGTCGTATTTTTCTCCTTCTTGGAATGCTGATTGGTGTTATTGGAACAAGTATTGGATTTATAAGTGGGATATCTCTTTCACTTCTCTTGCGTAAATATCAATTTATAAAGCTACCTGCTGGAGTATATCCATTTACAACAATACCTGTACTATTTTCTATACAAGATATTATATGGACGCTTGTTTGTACATTGCTTGTCTGCTTTTTAGCTACTTTGTATCCTTCTTATATTGCATCAAAAACTCTTCCTACAGAGGCACTGCGTTATGAATAATATGATATATAAGATATGTGGAGTAAAAAAACATGTGCATACAGCAGAAGGGGAACAGCT
>CAMWXW010000089.1 GCA_947178315.1 uncultured Desulfovibrionaceae bacterium
ATATATGAGAGTATCAAAGTGAAGCTAGAACTATATTCAACTACTCTCTCATCTTACACAGACTCTATAAAATATTATGAGAATAATCAAGAGCTATATAAAACAGTCTAAAGCTAATAATATGCTAGTCTCTAGCTCTGTGCATAAATGAAGTAATGTATTGACAACATCTTGACTTCCTTCCAGGACTATGCTAATCTAACAAAGCTAGACGGCAGTAGTCTTGTGAACTCCGCCAGGATCGAAAGATAGCAACGGTAGCATGGTTCGCTGGGTGTCTAGCTTTTTTATTTCTCATACCTATTATATACAATCCTCTCAATTTATGTATATCACATTGTTATACAATGTCTAAGAAGAAAACAACGGGAGAATATCCTTTAGAGTTGTTTTTTATACAAGAATGTAGTAATACAAAGATATGATAGCAATAGTAACACCTACTGTCATGGAAATGCAGTCCTTCCTGAACGTATCAGATAACACATTCATACACAGTACTATAGAACTTGCTGATGCTGGATATATAGAACAAGGCTATATCAATGGAATACCTACATATATTGGAATATGTGGTGTTGGACCAGTGCTTTCAGGAATTACTGTTTCATCATGGCTTAGTAAGTACAATATAGATTGTCTCCTTCTTTGTGGTATTGCAGGGGCATACTCCATAGAACGCTTCCCTCCGACATCTGTTGTCTTTGTTACACAAGATATCTACGCAGACTATGGCATACGCACGAAAGAGGGTGTACATGCACAGTCATTTCCTTTCTTGCATGATAAAAAGCATAAGATACGAGAGAAGCTCGTAACAGCATCACCTCAGTATTGCCTTGAATCTGCAGGACTCCATTATACAATGTGTACAGAAGCAGTAGGGATAACAGTTGCAGGCATTAGTGCAGATAGTACAACCAAACAAATTCTATCTACTAGCTATCCACATGCAGATATAGAAACTATGGAGGGATTTTCTGTAGGGCTATCTTGTATACGCACGTCTACTTCTTTTATTCACGTGCGTTCGATATCAAATGAGGTAGGTATTCGCAGTGGGTGGGCATTGGAAGAAGCCTTACACTCTCTTGCAACAACGCTACTTTCTTTCTGGAGCAAAACATGAATATAAAAGAATACATGGAACAAGAACAAGTCCATATCAATAGATATATACAAAAAGAACTATCTACACTTCATTCTCATATTCAACCTGTCGCTCATCATATATTTGCAACAGGAGGTAAACGATTACGTCCCCTTCTCATTATTTTAGTTGCACGTCATTTTGGATATTGTTCAGATAGTATTTATCCCCTCGCAATTGCAGTTGAATTCATTCATTCAGCAACACTTCTTCACGATGATATCTTGGATAACTCTTCCATACGCAGAGGAGAAAAAACAGCCCACCTTCTTTTTGGCATACAAAAGACTGTTCTTGCAGGTGATGCACTCCTTGCAAAAGGGTGTCATCTTGTTGCTTCTGCAGGTATTCCAGAACTCATAGCAAAGGTATCTGAGATAATTATGGATACTGTCGCAGGAGAGATTGAAGAAGTAGCACATGAACATGAATGTATTTCCTTTGAGCAATATATTGAAATTATCCGTGGTAAAACAGCAAAAATGATTCAAAAAGCGTGCGAGATGGGAGCGATACGTTCAAATGCATCAGAAGAAGATATCATCTCTATTGGTCGTTTTGGAGAGAGCTTTGGAATGGCATTTCAAATTGTCGATGATATACTAGATTATACTGGAACAGATATTTTTGGAAAACCCCGTGGTATTGATATCATGGAAGGGAAAATAACTGCCCCTTTACTCTTATATACACAAAGTATCCCTCATGGTACAGAAATCCTCTCTCGAGTAGTGGAAAAAACATATACACAAGAAGAAATAGAGCAAGTGATAAGAAATATATCTCATAGTGATGCTATTGACAAAGCATACATGCTTGTGCAAGAATACGTCGATGTTGCTCTTGATATATTGAATAGATATAATGCAACACCAGAAATTATATTATTAAAGAAAATGACAGAGTACTCAATACAACGAGTGCTATAAAAAGGAAGAATCGTATGAAAACTAAAAGAAATGATGTGTATAAATGTAACCACTGTGGAACAATGATGCAAGTGCTTCATGAAGGTAATATCCCTGTATGTTGTGGAACTGTAATGGAGCGATTAGAGCCAAATACACAAGATGCTTCTCAAGAAAAACATGTTCCATTTATAGAAAAAATAGATGGTGGCTATAAAGTAACAGTAGGTTCTGTAGAACACCCAATGGAAGAAGCCCACTATATCGAGTGGATTCAACTCATTGCTGGAGAATCAGTACATACAGTATTTCTTCACCCAGGCGAAAAACCAAGTGCAACCTTCACTATATCAACTAATGAGCCAATAACAACATTAGAATACTGCAATCTACACGGTCTCTGGAAAGCAAGTTTATAATCTATAATATTATATACTCTCTTTAGAGTTTCTATAGCCTGTAAGCTCACTCATCTTGAGTGGGCTTTTTTATTGCAATAAAGAGAAGCCTTATTTTTATTTGCTACTTTCATATACCTGTGGTAGAGTAAAGAAAACAATAGTACGAGGATTCATTATAGTATACAGATTACTATAACACTCTTTTCGTAATAGATAGGTTATTTTCATTTAGGAGTAAGTATGCTTGACGCAATACGTGCATCTTCTCAATCATGGTGGGTACGAGGAATATTCATTCTTTTAATAGCAACATTTGTATTATGGGGCATAGGCTCTGCACTACTCCCTAATCCTACAACAGTAGCTACTATTGATGGTTATGCTATCACTCAAGAACAATTTCTTCAAAAGCTCCAGCAAGAAAAACATACAATAACTCAAGAAAATCCAGGTATCACAGATCAAATGCTTGAAGAGATGGGGATTCGTAAACAAGTACTCAATAATCTCATATTCCGTCACCTTCTTTTAACACAAGCAGAATCTATCGGACTCTTTGTAAGTGATGAAGCCTTACGAAAAACAATTATGGAACTTCCCCTTTTTAAGAATGAAGAAGGCAAATTTGATAGCACAGCATACAATACTATAGTCAAGAATAATAAAGCACGAGTTCTTCTCTTTGAAGATGAACTTCGTAACGATCTTCTCATACAAAAGCTTATTGGACTTATCCGTAATTCCTCTTTTATAAGTGATAAGACGGCACAAGAGATGTATTCATTTCTCAATGAAGAACGCAGTATAGAATATGTCCTCATTCCTGCATCACGATACATTGATACAGTAGAAATCACAGCACAAGAAAAAAATGACTTTTATACGACTAATAAAACAAGATGGGAACAACCACATCGCATGCACATAGAATATATCCCAATCACAACACAAGCTATCATTGCATCGCTAACTGTATCAAGTCAAGCAATCACGCAATACTATGAAGAGCATAAAGAAGAATACAAAGAAATGACAACACAAGAAGCTCGTAAGGCAATAGCTTTTCTCTTGAAAGAACGACAAGTACCACATCTTAAAGAAGAATTGATAGAGAAAGTACAATCCCTCCGAATGGAAGGAAAGTCATTTAATGATATTGCTAAAGCAATCAATATTCCTATCCAAGATATAGCAACACGCCCACTCGATGAGATAGAAGATCTTACAGATATGCCTCGAGGCTCTCTCACTGCATATAAAAACACACCTAATGACTCTATTATTATAGAACCACTTCCTCTTGAAGATTCCTCTGATATGATATTCATACATATAGTAG
>CAMWXW010000090.1 GCA_947178315.1 uncultured Desulfovibrionaceae bacterium
GTGTGATTATTTATATCAAGAGAAAAATTCATATCTCTCTGAATATAAAGAATAGATTAAAAGAAAAGAACGTGGTACTATACTACTATATATCACTCGTACCTGATTATTATATATATCATTGAATATATGTGCTTTTTTACTTAGTCATAGAGAATATGATACTCAAAAATCGTAGTAAATGTGTTATTCAATGATGTAGAGAGTATATCTCAATATAAGTCGGAGGAGCTATGTCAACAGCTTATTTTTCTATACAAGGGATACATTGTGCCTCATGTATTGCAAATATAGAACGCTCATTACGGGCTGTAGAGGGAGTAGAATCTATCAGTGTCTCTCTTGTTTCTTCAAAGGCAGAAATAGTATATGATGATTCAAAAGTAACAATAGAAATACTTGTTCAGAAAATAGATGCACTAGGATATACGGCAAGATATATTCCAGCAAGTGAGATTTCTCATATTAAAAGAGAAGAGCATGCACACATGGAGCATATGCAGAAGCTCTTTAGAAATCTTGTCATTTCGCTATGCCTTACTATTCCTCTTGTTGTGTTGGCTATGACAACAATGCATAGCTCATTTTCATTTACCGTTGTATTAACATTAGCATTTTTACAATTATGTCTTGTATTTCCTGTTATAGTTATCTCATATAATAGATTACGTTCTGGTATACAAGGGCTAATGAGAATGAAACCCACAATGGATTCATTGATTGTGCTTGGTGTTGGCTCTGCATTCCTTTATAGCGTTTACCAAACAGGCTCAATATTTCTTGGCGATATAGGGCAGTACTCTCATCTGTACTTTGAATCAGCTGGTAGTATTCTTACTCTTGTCTTACTTGGGGAATACTTAGAAAAAAGAGCGAAATATACAGCCTCACAAACACTCTCTGGACTTATTGCTCTCACACCTACGACTGCGACAAAACTAGAGATAAATGGTACTACAAAAACAGTTCCTGTTTCCTCATTAGATGAGGGAGATATTGTTCTTGTACAGCAGGGAATGAGTATTCCAATCGATGGAGTGATACAGCAAGGAGAAGGTGTAATCAATGAGTCTATGCTCACTGGTGAAAGTATGCCTATATATAAAACACAAGGTGATGCTGTCTTCAGTGGGACTGTTCTTGTAGAAGGTATATGTCATGTACAAGTTACAAAGGTATCATCAGAGACACAGCTTCATAAGTTGATTATAGCAGTAGAAAAGGCACAGAATAGTAAAGCGCCGATTGCTAAACTTGCAGATCGTGCTTCTGAATATTTTGTACCAATTGTACTTATTATTGCAGTGCTTTCTGGAAGTGCATGGTATCTCTTCTCTAGCTCATCAGGTATAGCTCTTAGCATTGTGATTTCTACTCTGATAATAGCATGTCCTTGTGCAATGGGACTTGCTACTCCACTTTCACTTATCATAGCAATGGGGAGAGGAATACGACACGGTGTTGTTATTAAAAATGGTGTAGCCCTTCAGCAAACAGCAGGAGTAAATACTATCTTCTTTGATAAAACAGGAACAATCACTTCTGGTATTCCAGCTATTGCCTCTACATATATTCTGAGTGGTGAAGATGAACAGCATATTATGGAATATATTGCTCCAGTTGTACATTATAGTAGTCACCCTATAACACGAGCTCTTGAAGCATATACACATGATATCAATAGCTCATTTAGTGTTGATACATTTGAGTATAGTGTTGGTAAAGGAGTTACTGCTCGTCTACAAGATATACATGGTACTGTATTATATTCTCAGGTCTGTATACTTCGCATCGGCTCAGAAACATTTATGAGAGAGTCTGGAGTATATCCTACAAGCCTTGAAGAGCAAGAAAAGGTAGAAGCCTATTGTAATCGACTTTATCAGTCTGGCATGAGTCCACTTTACATTGCAAAGGATAATATACTGATTGCAATCTTAGGACTGAAAGATAAGGTTCGAGAAGATGCTGTAACGACAATTCAAACACTTATCCATAAAGGAATACGTCCAATTATGCTTTCTGGAGACGCTCCACAGGTTGCAAAAGCTATTGCTAAAGAAGTTGGGATAGAGTGCGTATATGCAGGATTATTACCAGAAGAAAAAGCATCTATTATTGAAGAATATAAATCACAAGGCAATGTATGTATGATGGTAGGAGATGGTATAAATGATGCTGTAGCACTTTCTTCTGCAGATGTCGGTGTAGCAATGGGTAAAGGTGTAGATATAGCACAAGATGCAAGTTCTGTGGTCTTATTGAATGAATCTCTTGAGAGCCTATATACAACTATTATGTTGAGTAAAGCAACAATACGCAATATAGAGCAAAATCTTTTCTGGGCTTTTTTCTATAATACAGTGAGTATTCCTATTGCTGCTGGAGCATTATATGGAATAAGTGGAACACTCTTGACGCCTATGCTTGCAAGTGCTGCAATGGTGTTATCCTCTCTTTCTGTTGTGGGGAATGCATTACGCTTACAGTATACAAAAGTATAGAGTAGATAAATAGAGAGGGCTATTTAATTCTTTCTTGTTTTTTATGTAGGGTATGAGCTAGGAGTATTCTCTTAAAGGACGATGAAGTATGCTCTAACGTAATGTATACATATATGTTTTGAATGCTATTCCTTCTATATTTTTTGATATGAAAAGAGAGAAAGCTAGCTATATAATAGCGAATAATAGGATAATGTAGAGAGTGTAGAACAGGAAGATATAGTAAGAAGAGTCGAGGATAAAACTTGCGCTTGAAGATACTTTCTAGTATACTTTGAACATTCTTAATTTTGGGGGTATATCATGGCAGTTGTTAATCCTTCCTCTCTCTTTACAAAAGCGCTAAGTGGAGGCTATGCAATTGGAGCATTTAATGTAAATAATATGGAAATAGTTCAAGGAATAATGCTAGCAGCAAGACAAGAGGAATCGCCGGTTATTTTACAGGTTTCTGCTGGAGCTCGTACCTATGCTGGACCTGCATATATTAGAAAGTTGATAGAAGCTGCAGTAGAGGAGAATCCAGAGATACCAATAGTTCTCCATTTAGATCATGGACAAAATTTTGAGATATGTAAAGAGTGTATAGATAATGGCTTTACCTCTGTTATGATTGATGGTTCTCATTTGCCATTTGAAGAAAATATTAGTCTTACAAAACGTGTTGTCGAGTATGCAAAAGAAAAAGGAGTTTTTGTTGAGGCAGAGCTTGGACAATTAGCCGGTATTGAAGAAGATGTACAAGCCGAACATTCTGTTTTTACAGATCCAGCACAAGCAAAAGAATTTGTTGAACGTACAGGGTGTAACTCATTAGCTATTGCTATAGGTACAAGTCATGGAGCATATAAGTTTTCTGGTGAGCCAAAACTTGATTTTGAACGATTAGAGCAAATTATAGCTCTTTTGCCTAACTTCCCTCTTGTATTGCACGGGGCATCTTCTGTTCCGAAAACATTTGTTGAAGAAGCAAATACCTATGGAGGCAATATAGGTGATGCAACAGGTATCCCAGAAGAGTTTTTGCGTAAAGCTGCTACAACAAATATATGTAAGATAAATATCGATACAGATATCAGACTTGCTATGACAGCAAGTATACGTAAATACCTTGCAGAACACCCACAGGAATTTGATCCTCGTTCATATCTCAAACCAGCTCGTCAAGCAGTATTCTCTATGGTGGCTCATAAAATGCGTGATGTCTTAGGCTCTTCTCATACAATATAGCTCTATTTTGAAAAAAGAAAAGAGAAGCCTTGTCTATATAGATAAGAAT
>CAMWXW010000091.1 GCA_947178315.1 uncultured Desulfovibrionaceae bacterium
GTTTAACGCTTGTGTTGTAATTACTTATATGATAGTTATTAAGTATGATGGATATTGGACAAGGTATAGAACAGTTGAGTATATCTCTCATACCAATGTTACTTGGTATTATATGTCATGAAGTCGCTCATGGATATGTAGCATATATTTTAGGAGATCCAACAGCAAAGTATCAAGGGAGACTTACATTAAATCCAGTATCGCATATAGATGCTACAGGAGCTATGATATTTCTCTTTTCATCTCTTTTCACTCCATTCTCTCTTGGGTGGGCAAAACCAGTCCCTATTGATCCTCGTTATTTTTCAAATATCCGTAAAGGTTTATTTTGGGTTGCACTAGCTGGCCCTGTAATGAATCTCATTATTGCGATTATTTTTGCAATAGCTCTTAAATTTAGTATGCTATATGATGGTGTTATTATTTCGGAAAATACAACTGTATTTATATATAGAATGCTCATGGCTGGAATTTTTATCAATGTACTCCTTGCAGTGTTTAATATGCTACCTATTCCTCCTCTTGATGGCTCTAAAGTGCTTTCGTATTTTTTACCAAGAACTGTTGCATATCAATATGAAGCATGGGGGCGTTTTGGGTTTATTATTCTTTTATTGTGCATAGTACTTGGAGTAGTGCGAGCTATTGTTCTACCAATAACAAATAGTATTGTTCTTTTTATTGTCAGGATATTATTAGAATAGGAGATAGTTTTATGATGCGTTGTGTATCTGGAATGCGTCCTACAGGAGCACTTCATTTAGGAAATTATTTTGGGGCATTGCAGTCATTTATAGCTCTAGAGAGACAGTATGAGAGCTTGTTCTTTATTGCAGATATCCATGCTTTAACAACACATTACGCAGATAAAGATTCTTTAGTAGAGCGTTCTCGTAATTTATTACTCGATTGGCTTATTGCAGGTCTTGATCCAACACAATGTACTATTTTTAAGCAGTCGGATATAGTGGAGCATACAGAATTAGCGCTTTATTTAGGTATGATAACCCCACTCTCTTGGCTTGAGCGAGTACCAACATATAAAGAAGTACGTGAAGAATCAGATAGAGATTTAAGCACCTATGGTTTTCTTGGCTATCCTGTTCTTATGACAGCAGATATTTTGCTATATCAAGCAACAGTAGTTCCAGTAGGGGAAGATCAATTAGCACACTTGGAAATTGCACGAGAGATTATACGTAGAGTAAATCATACATATAGGACTTCTCTTCCAGAACCACAAGCCTATAAAACAGAAATTCCTAAACTGATGGGTCTTGATGGGCGTAAAATGTCAAAGAGTTATGATAATGCAATTTATCTACGTGATACTCCCGATATCTTAGAAAAGAAAGTGCGTTCCATGACTACAGATACAAAGAGAGTGAAGCGTACTGATGCTGGTAATCCTAAAGAGTGTCATCTATTTCCATATCATGAGTTATTTTCTTCTAGTGCACAGTGTAGTGAAATATGTGAAGGGTGCACAAAAGCACAGCTTGGTTGTGTCGATTGTAAGAAAATACTCTATACATCTATGTTAAAGTTCTTTCAGCCTATCTATGAGCGTGTAGATCTATGGAATAAAAAGGATATATTAGATGATATCTTAGCAGAAGGTGCTGTAAAAGCTAAGCCTCTTGCAGAATCAACAATGCATATTATACGTCAGGCAATGGGATTAAATGAGTAGTCTATTTCTTAATGTAATACGTGAACTATTGATTGAATTAAACATAATATCGCGATGAATATAACTAACATAAAGGAGATTTTAGCTTTTATTTACAAGCTAATAAAATAATCTGTAATAATCTTAATAGTATAGTGTGGTGTAAGAGGTGTTCTCTTATAGTCTATTATTGTTACCAATCATGCTAGAAAGTAGAACTCTACAAGGAATATATCATCAAAGAAGAGAAGGGAGTTGTAACTTATAGCCATATAGTGTATACTAATAAAGAGAATTTTTATAATAGGATAGCATATATTATGAGATTACCTCTTGTAAGTGGTATGGAAGCTATAGTTATTGGTGCTGGTTCATCTGGAATATCATCATCTAAGTTATTGCGATCACGAGGATTTTCAGTCCGTCTTTTAGAAAAAAATCCGCAGTCAATTCGTAAAGAGACTCTTGATATGTTAGAAGAGCTTGGTGTTATTGTACTCTATGGAGATCTTCTTCCATATCATGTTGAACAAGTAGATATTATTGTTGTAAGTCCTGGTATTCCTATATCATCTATATCATCTATGGTGCATTCACTTCCGTTACAACGTTATCCTTATATTATAGGTGAAATAGAGTTAGCATATACATTTCTTGGTGATGAACCTATTATTGCAATTACAGGTACAGCTGGAAAAACAACAACAGTAAGTTTGATTGCACAAATGCTTGAGGCAAATAATCTTAGAGTCTTTCTTGGTGGCAATATTGGCACTCCATTTTCAGAATATATTCTCGCACAAGAGAAAGCAGATGTGATTGTATTAGAGCTTTCAAGTTTTCAGCTTCAGGGTATACATTATTTTAAGCCAAAAGTTGCAGGAATATTAAATATTAGTGAAAATCACTTAGATTATCATAGCTCTATGGAAGAGTATGTTCAAGCTAAACTTAATATAATGAAAAGACAGACAAAAGAGGATTTTCTTCTTTTACCACATACTCTCTCGATGCTTGAATATACCTACTCAATCCCTTCTATTATACGATATATTGAAGAAGCACCACTCGTGGAGAGTCGATATCTTATAGGGAACCATAATATGGAAAATATAGAGTTTGCGTATCAAGCAAGCCGTATTTTTGGTATTGATAGAGCAATAGTATCAGATGTAGCAAGTAGATTTCGTAGTCTTCCTCATAGGTTAGAGCATGTTATTAAAGATAAAGGCGTACTTTATATCAACGATTCGAAAAGCACAACAGTAGAGTCATTGAGAGTCGCACTTCAATCTATGAATGCTCCAACTATTCTGCTTGCAGGTGGACAGTTCAAAGGGGGAGATCTCAACTCGTTACAGTCAGAGCTTTCTACAAAAGTAAAACATGTCATCTTATTTGGTGCATCTAAAGAGATATTTATCTCAGCATGGAGTGATTATGTTCAGATAACTTCTTGCACAACATTGCAAGAGGCTGTATATGAGGCAAAAAGAATAGCGCAATCTGGAGATACTATCCTTCTTTCTCCTGCAACATCAAGCTTTGATGCTTTTACATCATATCAAGAAAGGGGAGAACTCTTTAAGCAAGTTGTTTTAGAAAGTATAAATGAGTAGTGTAGTTACAGGATATTGTGATATGAGAGGAGGTATATTTCTTGACAAAGAATTATAATTTATTGTATGTAAAGGTACTTACTCCGTATACTACTGCTATATAAAGTGGCAAAAGGTAGCTTTATATTACAATCAATGCCTCATCTACTATAATATATTGCTATAGCCATCACATTTTAGGGTTCATCATTGATATAATAAAGAGGCAATGGCTATGAATCATTGTAAGTTATTGTTTATTCTTTATTGTGTGCTAGAATCTATACTCAGCATTTTAAGAGAACGTCCTCATTTCATTTACCCACAGAGCCAATAGCTGAAGCATTATCCCCAGCCTCACTCTACAGATGAGGAAGTGAAGACTTGGAAGTTTGGACAGTTAATATGTAGCGTAATTGGCTGGAAAAGCCAGACC
>CAMWXW010000092.1 GCA_947178315.1 uncultured Desulfovibrionaceae bacterium
ATATTAGTCATATGAGATATAATTTGTATAATCGCCCTTTATTCCGACTATAGTTTATCCGATATAATATAAAAGCGACAGCTTGATATTTAGTAGAGATATGTGTATACTCATTAAGGAAAGAATATGGACAACAAAATGTATAATGATCAAGATATATTTGAGGATAATAATCGAGGAATATTGCCTATCGATACTCTCCAGTCACTCGATGATTCTCTACTAAGCGAAGCAAGTATTGAATTAGAAGAAGACATAGATACAGATATTGTAGATTCAGTGATGAATTCAGAATCAACATTTATATTCCGTACATCTATGCAGGGAAAGCTACAAGATTCTCTTAACTCATATATTCAAACAATAGCCTCTTTCCCCCAGCTTTCTCAAGATGAACTCTCTGAGCTAATGATTCGTGCAAAGCAAGAACATGATAAGGAAGCTATGCTCATCATAGTAAGTCATCACCTTCGCCTTGTGGTATGGATAGCAATGACATTTCAACGCAGATGGCACCAGAATTTGCAAGACCTTATTCAAGAAGGAAATTTAGGACTATTACGTGCTCTCGACAAATTTGATCCAGGAAAAGGTATTAAGTTTTCTTATTATGCGACATTTTGGATAAAAGCATATATATTGAAATTCCTTATGACAAATTGGCGTCTTGTGAAGATAGGCACAACACAGACACAACGTAAGCTATTTTATACTCTCAATCGAGAAAAACAGAAACTCTTAGCTCTAGGCTTTGAGGCAGATACAAAGTTGCTTGCACAACATTTTGAAGTAAGTGAAGAAGAAATAATAGACATGCAACAACGTTTAGAAGGTGTTGATGTTTCAGTTAATACAGATTCCTCTGAAGAGGGTAATACAGTAATACAAATAACAAATGGACAATCAGCAGAAGATATATTAGCTAAAGAAGAATTGAGTGAAAAATTTGGGAGTCATATAGAAGAGCTTTTTACTACATTGAATTCCAATGAGCAAAAGATACTTCGTGAACGAATTCTTTCAGATTCCCCTACAACCTTAAAAATTCTAGGCGAAGAACTTAATATATCAAGAGAACGTGTCCGTCAAATAGAATCACGCTTGATAGAAAAGATAAAAAAGCATTTAGATAGCCGACTTATCAATCTCTCACAAGAATGGTTTTTATAATTATGTAGATAGAGGAAGAGTGATGCTTAAAACATTTTGCAGATTGTACGCCCTAGGAACTATCTTTTTACTCATAGGGTGTTCCGCATCTGTTCAACCACAGAGCAATATGCTTATCAATCAACCTGTTCACTTTGGAGAGAATAAAGAAAAAAGTTCTCATACAAAAGAATGGGAACTCAATAATGCAAGCTCTGTGGATTACCTCTATATAGGCTTTATTCTAGCACTACAAAATAACGACGTAAATCAAGCGTATTTCTATACACAGAAATTGCGAGAACATAATATATCAGAAAAAATGTATATGGAACTCACAAGTTTCTATATAATAGAAAATAACAAGACAGAAGCAACACAGACACTAGAAGAAGCAATTACACATTATCCAGATAATCTTGAACTCCTTACATTATGGATAGATAGCACAGAAAACAGAGAAAAAGCAACACGTAAACTAGAGCAGTTTTTAGAGCGTAATAAAAACAAGACAGAAGCCCGTATCAAATTATATAATGTATATTATACACAGCGTCAATTTAGAGCTATGCTAACACTTGCTGAATCGACGTCTAAAAAAGAGTATACATACATGGACGACTTCTATACAGCTCTTGCTTGGAATATGTTAGGAAATAAAGATAAAGCTATACGATATTTTAATACATGTCTACAAAAAGAGCCTGCATTTATTGAAGGTTGGTTTGAACTTGGTCTTCTATATGAAAATGCACATGATTACAGCTTAGCACAGAAAATATATTCTGAAGGACTACGTAAGAATCCAAATTATCCAGAGTTGTGGATACGTTTAATAGCAATCAACATTACTCTCAATAAACCTCGCACAGCATTAGAGTATGTAAAACAAGGTCCTCAAGGAAAACTTTTCCTATTATCAGCAGTCACCATTTTTATTGAAAATGGATACTATAATCAAGCAACTCAAGTTTTAGAAATGATTGAAAAAGCACATCCAGATGCACAAGAAATTCATTTCTACTATGCTTTTCTTTTCATAGAAAAAGATAAAAATTTTGAAAAAGCATTACAACATCTTGATGCCATACCAAGTAATAGTCCACTCTACCCTAAATCAGTGCAATTAAAAATCAATATCTATCAATCGAAAAAAGAATACAAAAAAGCTATAGAAATAGCACGATCAGCAAAAAATAGCATGCCAGAACTTGTTGAATTTTGGGATCTCTATGCACAAACAGTACAGACAACAAAAGACTATTCAAAAGCTATAGAAATTTATAATGAAGGTCTTACAAAATTCCCAAATTCTGTTATTCTTCTCTATGGGTTAGCCTCTGTATATCATAATGAGGATGACATAGAAAAAGCTATGTCTCTCATGGAAAGAATTATTGAGCTAGATAACGATAATATAGCAGCCTTAAACTATGTAGGCTATACGCTAACAGAAAAGAATGAAGATCTATCTCGTGCTAAAATGCTTCTTGAAAAAGCATTCTTTCTTGACAATGAAAATGTCTCTGTGCTAGATTCGTTGGGTTGGCTTTATTATAAACAAAAGAGATATTATGATGCTATAAATCTCTTTAACAAAGCTAAAGAAATTGGCATTGAAGATCCTATTATCTGGGAACATTATGCAGAAGTTGCAGTACAATTAGGTCTTAAACAAGAGGCAGTGTATGCATATAAGAAAGTCCTTGAATACAATCCTAAGCATAGTAAGGCAAAAGAATACTTGCGTAAGTAGTATACTTATAGCATGCTTGTTTCTCTTTTCATGTTCTGCAACACAAGGTACAATCCCCCCTATTATAGAAGAAAGTCCTGTTGATTCCACTCTTGTATGGAAGTTATTTCTTGAACAATATCCTTCAGAACGTCTTCCATATAAAATGAAGCTCTCCTCTAAGTTGCATGTCCATGGAATTACACGAAGGTTTACTATTTTTACTCTTGGCAATGCTCAAGGACTTGTAAAAATGGATATCCTTACATCTGGAATCCATGTAGCAAAAATAGCACAGAATCCAATAGATTCTCTCTTTTATATTCCTTCAATGCGTAAGGCATATATCACAAAGACAAATAATGCAAAAGATGTAGAAGTATTAGTCGGCTTCTCTCTTCCACTTTCCTTAGACTCTTTATGTGCTCTTTTATCAGGAAATGCCTCATCTGTATTTTCATCGTATACGACTGTGATTCCAAGAAATGGTCTTTTAGAATATATTTTACCAGATAACTCTCAACTCTTTCTCTCCTATAACGGTTCAATTGTAAAATGGCAAAATACATATGGCTGGCAACTAATCCCAATATATAGTGTCGAGGGAAAACAGCGAGGATTTACTGCAATATTAGAAAGTAAAAAGTATACAATGGAATATATAGTAGATTCGCTTGAAGACATAGGCTATATGGAACCATCTGACTTTTACTTACAGCTTCCTCCTAATACTGATATCTATACAATTAAGGAAAACAACTAAATTCCATTAGCATTTCCTATAAGCTCCAATACAATAGTAAGTCATTCTTTTTATT
>CAMWXW010000093.1 GCA_947178315.1 uncultured Desulfovibrionaceae bacterium
CTTTTAGTGTCTATGTAATGAGTAAAGATGAAGAATACACTATATTCACTTTAATAAGATTAATGAGGTATACTAGATATAGTAAACACGAGAGTGAGCTTTGAGAGAGCTATATTCTATAAAGCACTGTGTGTTTATGTATTTGAGTTTGGGTATAGATTCTTTGTAAAATCATGGTTATAGTCATCTATATTTTGTATACTGTAGGAAAGAAGAGGCTTTATATAGGTTTTTCTCATGTGAATATAGGTCATCTCTATACTGATTAGATAGATAGTATTGCTCTATATAGTGTGTGATATCCTTTTTGTATGTAATCAGATCATGATATAAAAAGAAGCGATATTTAGTTTCATAGTATGTGTTGTACGAGGAAGGTATCACTCTATTGCTCTATATTGAACATCTTAGGTATAGTGTTAGCATATCGGAAGAAGATATGAAAAGAATTCACAAAAATAGGAAAATATAGTAATATAGTAATAAAAATAGATAGTTGTACTGCGTTAGATATATTACTTATGATGTAAATATGTAGTATCGAAAATAAAAATCCTTTATAATATATCGTTGTATATCAGAGATATTTTGCAGAGAGATACGCCTGAGAGGAATTTTAGCATATAGATAATGAAGATATGAGGGTAGTGTGATGATAGAAAAACATGTGAATGCGTTAAAGGAGAGAGTGTTGGAATATGGTTCACTTATTGATAGAATGCTCCAACAAACCTTTGATGGAGTACTCTGTAAAGATAGAGAATCATTATCCCAAGTATACAATGAGTTAGAGATGCAAGCTGATGCTATGAAGCTTGAGATTGCTCAAGAATCTATGGGACTTATTGCATTATTCCACCCAGAAGCGTGTCATTTACGCAGTATTATTAAGATGTCTGCAATAGCGATAGATTTAGAACGCATGGGAGATGTGATTGTAAAAATTGCTCGGATTTCTCTCAATAATAAAGACGTTCTCGACTTCACTACATATCCACAAATTATGCAAATGGTACAAGAAACTCGTATAATGCTTACAAATGTTATGCGTGCCTTTGCTGATGGAGATGCTCTTATTGCAATTTCAGTTATTGGACATGATGATAGAGTTGATGCTCTTTGTGAGAGTCTGATTCGTAAGATATTGAGAGAGATTAAAACTCATAACGATGATATAGAGCGTCTTCTTCAGTTTTTAACTATTGTCCGTTATGTAGAGCGTATTGCAGATCACACAACTCATATAGCAAAAGATGTTATATTTATTAAGGAAGGACTCACTGTTCAAAAGATGACTAATCTACAGGGGATTCTTACTGAACATCATACTAAAGAAGCTTAGTCCTGGGCTTTCAATATATTTTATAAAAGTCTGTTCTACTACTGTGTATCCCTTTGCTTCGTAGACAATGTGCTAATAGTGTGATATAGTGACGTGGAAATCACTATGGGAATAATACATGGCAGAAGAGATAGAGGGTACGGTTAAAACAATAGTCTTTGCAAATGAAGAGAATGGGTACGCTGTTATTCATCTACAGACGGCATCGACTATAGTTACTATCGTGGGTATACTTCCTTCTATTCGAGAAGGAGATTATATTAAAGCGACTGGAGGTTTTGTTCAGGATAAACGTTTTGGTAAGCAATTCAAGGTTACGACGTTTGAACTTCTTCCTCCCTCTACTGTCCAAGCTATTGAATCCTATCTTGCCTCTGGAGTCATTAAGGGGATAGGAGAAAAACTAGCTCAGCGTATTGTTGAGGCATTTCAAGAAAAAACATTAGATATTCTCGATACTAACCCAGAAGCTCTCTTATCAGTAAAAGGGATTAGTAAACGAATTGTAGAACATATTGAACAGTCATGGCAAGATCAAAAAATAGTTCGCTCTCTTATTATGTTCTTACACCCGTATGGTGTTTCTTCTAAGTTAGCTGTTCGTATTTATAAGGTATATGGTCTTGATGCAGAAAAGAAGATTACTGAAAATCCGTATTGTTTAGCTATGGATATTAAAGGTATTGGTTTTCTTACAGCTGATGCTATTGCTATGCGTTTTGGGTTTGCAAAAGATAGTCTTCATCGTGCAAAAGCTGCTCTATTATATGCTATGATGAAATGCGTTGAAGATGGGCATAGCTATTATCCAAAACAGCTCCTTGTTGATAAGGTTGAGAAAGAGTTTGAAATCCCGGAAGAAAAAGCTCATATTGCATTAACAGAACTTGCTGGAATGAAGAATACAATTGTAGCTGAAAATCATGAAGAAGAGGAAGGGATATTTTTACATACATATCATACTTATGAACAACGTATTGCACATTATATCCGACGTCTCTTATACTCGCCACGAGCGTTAGAGGAAGAAAAACTTAAAAGCAATATTACACAGGTATTACAGGAAGCAACAATAATGCTCTCTGAAGAGCAACAATATGCTGTTGAACAAGCTACATGTAATAAAGTAATGGTACTCACAGGAGGACCAGGAACTGGGAAAACAACAATTACTAATTGTATTTTGCGTGTCTTTGAAAAAGAAAGTAATGATATCTTGCTTGCTGCTCCAACTGGGAGAGCTGCAAAGCGTATGAGTGAAACAACAAAAAGAGAAGCAAAAACAATACATCGTCTTTTAGAGTATAATCCTCAAGAAGATAGATTCTCATATAATGCAAATAATCCACTTTCATGTAAACTACTTGTTATTGATGAGTGTTCCATGGTTGATACTATGCTTATGTATCATTTACTTCAAGCTGTGCCTCTTGGTGCGACGCTTCTTTTTGTTGGAGATAGCAATCAGCTTCCTTCTGTTGGAGCTGGGAATGTCCTGCATGATATTATCCATTCCGGTATTGTGCCTGTCATTGAATTGACGACGATATTTCGGCAAGCAAAAGAGAGTAGAATAATTTGTAATGCTCACCGTATATATAAAGGAGAGATGCCGGAAATCATACATACAAAGGAACTCTCTGACTTTTATTTTATCCCTGCAAAAGAACCTGACACTGTTGCTCAACAAGTTGTTGAATACGTTCAATTTCATATTCCAAGAAGGTTTGGACTACACCCAGTAAAAGATATACAAGTACTTTCTCCTATCATCAA
Source organism: uncultured Desulfovibrionaceae bacterium (assembly GCA_947178315.1). Taxonomy (GTDB): domain Bacteria; phylum Desulfobacterota; class Desulfovibrionia; order Desulfovibrionales; family Desulfovibrionaceae; genus CAMWXW01. The sequence continues at coordinate 3,119 of CAMWXW010000093.1, forward strand.
AGGTTCAACAGGAGTCCAAGCTCTTAATACCATGTTACAAAAAGCCCTTAATCCTAAAAAAGAACATATACAAAAAGGAGAGACGTATTTTCATCTTGATGATAAGGTAATGCAAATAAAGAACAACTATGATAAAGATGTGTTTAATGGTGATGTTGGGTATATTTGTTATATCAACCCAAAAGAGAGAGAGTTAACAATACGATTTGATGACAAGAATGTACTTTATACATTTGAAGAACTCCATGAAGTAACACCGGCATATAGTATATCAATACATAAATCGCAAGGTTCAGAATATCCAGCTGTTGTCATTCCTCTTACTATGCAACACTATATTATGCTTCAGCGTAATCTTATCTATACTGCAATCACAAGAGGGAAACAGCTTGTTGTTATCATAGGAGATCCTAAAGCAATTGCTATTGCTGTACAGAATAGTACATTGCGTAAACGATATACAAGATTATCTCCACGGTTACAAGGTGTAATTATTAATGAATAGATACAATGTATAAATTATTCATAGAGTACAATAATGTTGATATGTATCATATAAAATTTAGTCTTCATCTTGCATA
>CAMWXW010000094.1 GCA_947178315.1 uncultured Desulfovibrionaceae bacterium
ACAGCTATAGAGTCAGATAGCTCAAGAATACTGCAAGAACAAGAACGATATCGTTTTGATTTCAGTGAAGTGAAAGGACAAGAGCATGCAAAGCGTGCAATTGAAATCGCAGCAGCAGGTGATCACAATATTTTATTTATAGGACCTCCTGGAAGTGGTAAAACAATGCTCTCTCAACGCATTCCTTCTGTACTTCCTCCTCTCTCTTTTGAAGAAGCTCTTGAGGTGACAAAAATATACAGTGTAATGAATCTACTTAAATCACAAGGTATTGTGACGCAACGTCCATTTCGTTCACCACATCATACAATATCAGAATCTGGTCTCATTGGTGGAGGGAGTATTCCCAAGCCTGGAGAAGTATCATTATCACACTGTGGAGTTCTCTTCTTAGATGAATTGTTAGAGTTCAATCGACACACACTAGATATATTACGTCAACCACTTGAAAGTGGAAATGTAACAATTGCTCGTGCTTTCGGAAGCCTTACCTTTCCAGCTCAATTCATGCTTGTAGCAGCTATGAATCCATGTCCATGTGGCTATAGAACAGATCCAACTCGTGAATGTACATGTTCACCAAGTACCGTTTCTCGCTATAAATCAAGACTTTCAGGTCCTATGCTTGATAGAATAGATCTTCATATAGAAGTTCCTGCTGTTCCTTATAGCGACCTTTCACAAGGGCTTTCAACGACAACATCAGAGCGAATGCGTACTAATATCACAAAAGCACGTGCTATACAAAGAGAGCGATATCAAGGGACAGAGTGTAAAGGAAATGCCTACCTTACAGGCACTCTTTTTGAAAAACACTGCACAATGAAACAACAAGAACATGCCTTCTTAGAAAAAGCCGTCTACTCACTGCGTCTTTCTGCTCGAGCATATACCAAGATTATTCGTATTGCACGAACTATTGCAGATCTCGAAGACTCACCACATATAGAAGTACCACATCTTGCAGAAGCTATTGGTTGTAGGACACTTGACAGGGAAACATGGTAAAAGAAGCTAGAAAATAATAAGAAGACATTTTAGACTACATAACTATACTATCTTTTCCTGAAGACTTTTCTATATTGGCTACAATATCAAGGACATAATCTTTACATAGCTACACAATGAATAGAATTTCTTTTTATATATTGATAAGAGTCTGATATAGAGTAGTAGAGATATTGCATAAATTTTGCTTTTACGATATACTGAGAGAACATTACTTATAACTCAGTAACAAGAGTTACAAAAAGGGATATGCCTATGGTATTACCAACCGAAACACTAAAAAGTCTCTTACCCCAAGATATTCCATGGTGGAAGCCAGACTATACTATTTTTTTTGGTGCATTTTACTTAGCTGTGACAGCTGTAGGTATAGGACTCCTTTATGTTGCCTACAGAACATATAGAGATATGAAAAAACACAAATGAAATGTCCCTCCCTTTGCTCCTATACAGAAGCTTGTTCTCTAGTGAAGCAAGGGGAACTTCTCATTTATCCAACAGAAACATACTATGCTTTAGGAACTTGCATAGATTCACCACAAAAAGATCGTATCTATACAATAAAAGGTCGTTCTTTACATAAACCCCTTCCCCTCCTTGTTCACTCTATCGAACAAGCGTCCTACTTTGTTATTCTTACCTCTCTTGCAATTGAGCTTATGATAGCATTTCCTACACTTACGCTAATATTACCGTCAAAAACATCATATATGAATGCATCAACTCTTGCTCTTCGAAGAGCAACAACACCATTATTACATCAACTTACAGAATATATGCCTCTTATTGCAACAAGTGCAAATTTAAGTAATGAACCTGCTGTAGCATGTTATACAGAACTTAATAGAGTACTTCGTAACACTATACCTATATGCCCTCCATGTTGTAAAGAAGATGAGCCTCAAGGAAAGCTTCCCTCTACTATTGTACGCTTAGATAATGAGTCTATAACTATTATACGACATGGAACAACAAGTGAACAAGAACTCACTTCATTCACAAGAAAAAGATAGCATACCCTACTAAATTCATAACAAAATCTATCGCACAATAAGTCGTCGTTTGGTATTTGCAACCTCTTGCAATACAGGAGCTTCATACTCAACAGGACGTGGTAATGTATTATAAAAACGCCAAAAGTGAGGTGTAATAACTGTTACATCACTTGGATTGGCAAGAGTAATACCTGGAAATAAAAAACCTGCATACGCATATGCTATAATCCAATATGCATGTGGAGCTATCCATGCTCTATGATTTTGTTCTTTACCAAATGTAATGACACCATTCTCTTCATGAATAGAAAGAGCTTCAAGGAAACTATACACCTCTGTACTATCGATATTATCTGGAATTGATGGTAGTTGTGCTTTTCTTTCATATCGTACAGAAGCAAGATACATAACAAAAAGAATTGGAAAGTACTGTGAAGGAAGTCCGGTATACTCTTTCAGAGCAAAAGAACCTTCTTTTGTAACAGTTAAAGAATTGTCTGTACGCTCAACATGTAATCCACATAATTTAAGATGCTCAAGAAGGGCTATATGCAATTTTGTTTCTGGATATATCCCTTGTATAGTAATCGAACCACCTGTAAAGTACGGGACAATACAACGTAAAAATGTATGATATGGATCTAAATATAGTGCTGGAGTTGTAGGTAATGGATTACTTTCTCCCTGATATTGTATAGCATAGCCATCTACCTCACATGACACATCAAGAAGAGTATAGAAATACGTAAGCAACTCTAGGATATTTTCTTTTTCACTATGTCCTTCAAAAACAAGACGAGAGGAAGTTTTAAGAAAAGGAAAGACTGCACCTAGCATAATAACCATATCTTTTGGAATATCATTTGTGATAACAAGAGTCTCTGGGATTTGTTGTGTACTTTCTATACGTGCAGGAATACCAGTAACGCCTCCTAATGAAGTAATTCTCACGCCACATTGTGCTAAGAGTTCTTTTATTGGAGAGAGTGAAAGCATAGAGAGTGAAAGTCCACCAACGCACTTGATATGCCCCATACAACTAAGAGAAAATGCTAATAATGCATAAAGAGAGAGTTCACTTTCACCTAAATGAACAACAACATCATGTGTATTTATCTGGAAAGATTGTGTTGTAATGGTATTTGTATCCCACGTAAGACCTATACCAAGGGTTTGGAGCATTTTTATAGTAGAAAAAACATAATCAGAAATAGCTACATTACGCAATGTAATAGGCTGTTTGCTTACAGCACTTGCAAGAAGCACAAGGTGTACAAGTAACTCGCTTACTGTTCCATCAACAGTAGCTTCAAGAGGTGATTTAGATGGAGTGAGAATAAACTTACCTGGTGAGAGTTCTCCACATTCCTGCATTTCAACTTGCTGAAGAATCTTAAAAAGTGTACGTACAAAGGAGGTATCCTTCGTCTTCTCACTAGCATAGCGTTCCCAATGCTGTCGTAACGTCTTTTCAACTTCTGATGGAACATAACCTTTGACACGTATACCATGCAGTAAAACAGAGCGTTGTTTTACAAGTTCTGCAATCTTTTCATCAATCTGCATGATTTTTTCTATATCATTTTTTTTTCTCATACCCTTCTCTCACAATACAACAAGTCTCTTATACACATCTCCGAGCCCACGAGACAAGAGGCAA
>CAMWXW010000095.1 GCA_947178315.1 uncultured Desulfovibrionaceae bacterium
ATATATGGTATTATAGAAGGAGGATAGATGAAGTTTCTTGCTCTGGATTATGGGAGAAAGAAAATAGGTGTAGCCTTGAGTGATGGTTTGGGGAGCATGGCATTTGCTAAGTATGTTCTTCAGTATTCTTCAGTATCTCGTGTCATTGATGATATTGTAAAGATATGTGAAGATAATAGAATCGAAGGTATTGTTGTAGGCTTACCTTTATATAGAGATGGAAGTATAAGTCCACTTGCAAGAGAAGTATATTCATTTATTACAAAACTCTACACAAGATTTACGGCAGACTACTTTACTATAAATGAATATCTCAGTAGCTTTGCAGCGAAGGATATAGCTCCATCTTCTATGAAAGAACCTTATCTTGATGCCTATAGTGCAAAAATCATTTTAGAGGATTTTTTATCATTGTCTGAAGAACAGCGTTTAGCATGTCAATTTTCTGGGGAGGTATAATGAGAGTAATAAAATATGGTGTACTTATCAGCTGTCTTCTTATAGTTTGTTTTGCAATATGGGTGTATACATCACTCCATATGAGTTCAGTAAAGGAAGAGAAGATATTTTCTATTCCTCCTCGTGCAAGTGTACAATCAATATCAGAATCTCTGGAATCACAGGGATTAATCCCAAGTGCGTTTATGTTCCGTCTTCTTGTAAAGATTACAGGCGAGGGGAAAAAAATTCGGGCTGGAGATTATCTTCTTACAGCACAAAGTAGCCCTGTTGATATTTTAGAACTTTTTGTAAGTGGTGCAATGTATATGATATCAGTTACTATTCCAGAAGGGTTACCATGGTGGGAGGTCGCACTTCGATTTGAAAAAGAAGGATTAGTGACATTTGATGATTTTCGAACACTTGTCTACGATAAAGAATTTCTGATGGAACAACAGCTTCCTTTTTCTTCTGCAGAAGGATTTTTATATCCAGAGACATATCATTTTGTCAAACCTGTAGAGCCCTCACGTTCAACAACACGCAACGTGATTGCAACAATGATATCAATGTTTAATAAACAGACAAAAAATATCTTCCCACGTACCATGAGCGAGAAGGAAAAGTACGATACCATTATTCTTGCATCTATTGTAGAAAAGGAAGCCCAACAAAAAGAAGAGCGTGCACGAATAGCAGGTGTCTATATCAATAGAATCAATATCAATATGATATTACAAGCAGATCCAACAATTATCTATGGTCTAGGGCAGGGATTTGAAGGACGCTTGAGAAAACGTCATCTTCTTGATGCAAGCAATCCATATAATACATATAAAATACGAGGTCTTACACCAACACCAATATGTTCTCCTTCAAAAGAGGTCATTGAGGCAGTTCTTTATCCAGAGAAACATGAATATCTATACTTTGTTGCAATGAAAAAAGATGGAAGACATTTCTTTAGTGAGACGTTAGAAGAACATAATAAAGCAGTCCAAAAATATCAACTAGGAAAAAGTACACAATAATAATATATACAGTACGAAACGCTTTTATGAGAAGAGAATTCTCTTGCATAAAAGCATGCTTATGCGTATACTAAAAACAAAGTATAAGGCAAAGGTATATAGATATACCTGCTATATGAGATGGATATGGGTATTTTTTCTAAACTGCAAAATATATTTAGAAGTCAACCAGAAGAAGTAGATATAAATTATACACATGAAGCATTGTCAGAAGAGGAACAAGCCTCATTCTTACATGCAATGCGAGAGGTTCCTCAAGATATTCCATCATGGGTGGGAGTCCTTTCTACATATCGTCCAGAAATAGATGCTTCCTTCTACGGATATCTTTCCTATATGCTGGAGATACTTGGTGTAGCTGAAGAAGAAAAGAGCTCTTTTCTTACAACGCTCTCTTCATGGGTGTGTGAAATGGGCTACACACAGACATCTCATATTACATCTGAGTTAGAATATCGATTACATATATTACTTGGTATTGAAGAAAAATCGGAAGAAGTATCATCAATTTTTAGTATTTTAGTAGAAGGATTATCGAAAACTCGTTCTTTGTTTACTCAAAAAATCCACCGTCTTCTTTCAGATACAGATGAACTCAATGAAGAGTTTTGGGAAGATATGGAAGCAATTTTTTTAACATCAGATGTCGGGTATGATGCGACAGAGTATATCATAAAAGAATTGCAACATCGTGTAACTCATAAAGAAGAGTTTATTGAAGTATTGGAATCTATTCTACAGAAGATATTTATGTGTGAGCATCGTTTGGTTTTACAAACAAAACCTCGAGTTATCATGGTTGTAGGAATTAACGGAGCAGGTAAAACGACGACAGTAGCAAAGCTTGCTCACATATATGCGTCAAAGGGCGAGCGAGTTCTTGTTGTTGCAGGAGATACATTTAGAGCCGCAGCGATAGAACAATTGGAAATGTGGAGTAAGAGACTAGGTGTCGGATTTTTTGCTAAAAGTCATGGTTCTGATTCTGCAGCAGTTGCTTTTGAAGGTGTCGGGAAAGCTATTGCAGAAGGGTATGATACCGTTCTCATTGATACAGCAGGAAGACTACATACAAAGACAAATCTCATGGAGGAATTGTCCAAAGTATATAGAGTCATTAAGAAGCAAATTCCAGAAGCGCCTCATTCAGTCATTTTAGTGCTTGATGCAACCATAGGACAGAATGCAATAACACAAACAGAATTATTTAATAAAGCGTGTCCTATAGATGAGATAATCCTTACAAAACTAGATGGAACAGCAAAGGGAGGTATTGCAATTGCAGTTGCATTGCAGTATAAGATTCCAATAACATACATAGGGCTTGGAGAGACAATAGATGCTCTAAAAGAGTTTAACCCAAGTGAGTTTACGAAAGTATTATTAGAATAATCATTGATAGCATAGTAGACGTATTATTCTTGAGAAAAGAGAGTATAAATTATGATTATGGACTACGCAAGAAAAGGAGCAGAGGCACGTCTATCTTCATTTGAGAAGTATAGAGAACTCCTTGAAACAACAGCTATCCATATAGCAGAGCAATTACAAAAGGGAAAGAAGATATTGCTTTGTGGTAATGGAGGAAGTGCAGCAGAAGCACAACATGTAGCAGCAGAATATGTAGGTAGATTTAGTAAGCGAGAGCGTATTTCTCTTCCAGCAATTGCATTAACAACAGATAGCTCAATTATAACAGCAATAGCAAATGACTACTCTTTTGATGTTATATTTGAAAGACAAGTAGAAGCATTAGGTACTGAAGGAGATATATTGATAGCAAGCTCTACATCGGGGAATAGTAAGAATTGTGTCCTCGCAATTCAGCAAGCGATGAAACAAGGAATGTATACAATAGGGTTTACGGGAGCATCAAGTGGAGTCATGGGAACACTATGTAATACTATCTTTTGTGTAACCTCTGAAGAAACCCCTATAATTCAAGAAGTTCATATTGCTATGCAACATATCCTATGTGCTCTTGTTGAAAATCATCTTCCTAGAGAATATAATAGAGTATAAGCTAAGGTTTTTTAGAGATACTATCTCTCTTTCTTCTAATAGATATGAGCAAAGAAAGAGTATGTATAGTAAGGAATAGTGTATTTTTGAATAGTTTTTAATAGATTACCTTTGATATATAATGATTGATTATGAGAGGCATG
>CAMWXW010000096.1 GCA_947178315.1 uncultured Desulfovibrionaceae bacterium
ATCAAAGAGTATAAGGAGTTACTATGTCTATAGTACAGGAATTCTTCCCTTCACAAACACCATTATTTTTATTTGATGCTTCTGCATTTATCTATCGTGGCTTCTATGCTTATTCTTCAATGCAGAAAAAAGATGGATTTCCTACAAGTGCAATTTACAGTGTAGCTCGAGTCTTATTCAAAATACTTCGTGTTGAAAAGCCCGTCTATTTTGGATTTATCTTAGATGGTGTTGGAAAATCGTTTCGTCATGAAATCTTTCCAGAGTATAAACAGAATAGAACCAAAACTCCAGAAGCTCTTGTTGCTCAAATAGAACCAATATGTCATATGGTTTCCTTATTGGGTATTCCAATCATTACGTCAGAGAATGCAGAGGCAGATGATTATATAGCCTCTCTTGCAGAACAATATAAGCATGATGGAGTTGTTATTGTTGGAGTGGATAAAGATTTACGTCAATGTTTAGCAGATACCGTTATTTTATGGGATCCTTCAACAAAAGAAGAGAAAATAGTAACACAATCAAGTTTCATAGAAGAAACAGGTCTTTTGCCAGCACAATGGCCTGATTTTCAAGCAATTATTGGGGATTCTTCAGACAATATCCCAGGTATTAAAGGTATTGGAGAAAAAACAGCGTATAAAATCTTTGAGCATTATAAGACACTTGAAGATATAGAAGCACATCTTGATACATTTGATGCAAAGATACAAAAAAAGCTTCTACCAGAGATACAGAATGCCTATGTATATAGAGAATTAACTCGATTATCAAAAACATGCTGTATCTTAGAGAAAGATGCCTTACGTATACAGCAACCTCAAGATTCTTTAATGAATTTTATAGAGGAGTATGAACTCTTCTCATTACGTAGAGATGTAGTATCTCTCTATAAATCATATGGTATGGATATAAGTAGACAGCAGGGAGATAGAAAAGAACATATTAGGGAAGCACAGGCAGAAAAGAAGCGATCTAGCATATCATCAGGGGAAGAGCAGGGAGATCTCTTCTCCTCATCTCTATTGACACATACGGAGAATAGTATTGATGGTATTGTATGCTCTATGTCGGAAGTACCACGTCCAGAGAATATGATAATCACCCTATACATGGATACAACAACACTCTCTATTTATACTAATAATACTATCTATACTATATTGGAATATACAGAAGAAGAGCTTACATCATATATGCAGTCTGTAAAGCAGTGTATTACAATACACTCAAAAAAACTATGTCGACTCTTTCCCTCATTGCTTGCTCTTCCTATTGAGTGGAGAGATATTGCAGTTATGGCCTATCTTCTTAATCCTGAAGAGCGTGAGTACACAATAGAGAGTATTCATGCTGTATGGAGTAATGCACTTCCAGTAGAGACTAAAACAGTCTTAGACTTTATATATCAAAGCGCTCTCTTTTTTATCGAACATCTCCAAGCGAAATCACTTTATGATCTGTATATAGAAATAGAACAACCTTTGTGTTCAATTTTGGCTAGTATGGAGTATGAAGGTATAGGCTTAGATACAAAAGCCGTACAGGAACTTCTTGTTTTTGTAGAGCAGGAGATCAAGAAAAAAGAACACGATATTTATACAATGGCAGGAAGAGAGTTTAATATCCGTTCCTCTCAACAGCTCGGAAGTATTCTATTCAATGAACTCGGTTTAGAGCATAAATCAAAGACAAAAACAGGACATTTTTCTACATCTCAGGAGTCATTAGAAAAGCTAGTTGATAAAAATCCAATTGTGAGTGCAGTATTAGAGTTTAGGACATTAGAAAAATTACGTTCGACATATCTTGAACCCTTGCCCAAATATATAGATGAACATAAAAGAATTCATACAACATTTAATCAACTAGCAACAGCAACAGGAAGACTTTCTTCTAGCAATCCGAATTTACAAAATATCCCAATACGAGGGGTGTTTGGACAACCGATACGTAATTGTTTTTGCGCACGTAAAGGATATACACTTGTAGCTATGGACTATTCACAGATTGAGCTACGAATTCTGGCATATGTTTCTCAAGAAGAAAGCCTCATGGATTCATTTGCTCGTAATGAAGATATTCATAAAAGAACGGCATCTATACTTTATGGACTTCCTATCGAAGAAATAACAAAAGAGCAACGTAGAAATGCAAAAGCAATTAATTTTGGTCTCCTCTACGGTATGGGAGCGACTAAATTAGCACGAGAAATGAAAAGTAGTCTTGCCCAAGCAAAAGAATTCATTACAACGTATTTTGAGCGATTAGGGAAAGTAAAAAAACTCCATTCTGATATAGTAGAGGACGTAAAAGCGAAAGGATATGTAACAACTCTTTTTGGTCGACGTCGCTATTTACCAGATATTCAATCGGCAAACGAACAAATGTATGCTCAAGCGTGTAGACAAGCAGTAAATACAGTTATACAAGGGACAGCAGCAGATATAATAAAAAAAGCAATGGTGAATATATGGAATAATAATGTATATGAAGAGATGGGAGCAAAACTGATTCTACAAATTCATGATGAACTTATTATAGAGGTTCCAGAGGAGTATGCACAGGTAACAGCAGAGCATATGATAGTAGATATGACAAATATCCGATGGAAAGAGTGTGATATTCCTCTCATAGTAGACTATGGTATTGCAACAACATGGGGACAAGCTCATTAGTAGAGAATCATAGTTCAGATAAGTAAATGCTGTATTACTTTATTCATTTGTAAATATAATTGGCTCTGTAGGATATTGAAATACAATGGCAGGCTTTGAATCTTGTATAGAGATACTTAGGAATGTAAGCGTATCTGTAACATGATCTGTGATATTTATTGCAACAACCATATCACCATTCTGTACTATGTAGAGTTCCTTTGTATTAGTGATATATTCAGTGTTTTTATCTTCAAGAGGAAGTAGAGAGGAGAGGAAGGGAAGCTCTCGACGAATACCAGAAGCAAGCTTTCTCAGTGCTGAAGAAGAAGGGGAAAGTGTGTATACAGTATAGTCAGTATCTGTAGGAAGAGGAGTATCTTTATCAAAGACAAGAGCTATAAAGGATTTACTTTCATCACGTAAAAGTCGTATTTCTTTAATTGGAATACCATCTACAGTAAAAGTCTCAGGTTGAGGAATGAGGATAGCTTTATCAAGAGAATTACGAATGATATTACCAAGAGGAGTTGTATATGTAGCTAGTTTACCAGCATTTGGCATAGTGAAGCCATCTTTGTATTCCATGACAATATAATTCCCTACAATTTCTTTATATGTAGGTTCACCGATCAATGAAAGCAGTTGTTGAATTAGTAACGTTTCTTCAGAGTGTTGTTCGATGATGAGAGCAGAGTAATGATATTGAGTCTCGTCATTTGGAGTAAATGATGCGTATTCAAGTGTATGAATATCATAAGGAATAGCTATTACCTCTCTTTTACTAAAGAGTGTGAGTTCAGTGGCTATATTTTGTGGTACAAAAACATAGTGGGGAGAGTTCTGAGGTAGAGAGGAATCTAAATACGTAATAAGCTCTTGTGAGGGGATTACTTCCTGTGGAGTGTTATAAGTATAATAACTGTCGCTTATACACATATGACGCTCCCGACGAATAGAGAGGTGTAT
>CAMWXW010000097.1 GCA_947178315.1 uncultured Desulfovibrionaceae bacterium
AGTCAATGTATACGGTCATTTTAGATTTTATTATAAGGAAGAGCAATGTCAGAAGAAAAAAAACAACGCAAGAGTTCACGTGCACTTTCTCGAACTAATATATGGCTCTTGTTCTGCATTTTTGTTATTGGTATCATCATAGGAGCTTCATTTTTTCTCTTAGATAAGCAATCTATACAGCAAGAGGCAATAGATAGTCCTACAGAAGCTCAACAGGGTATGATTGACTCACTTATCACTGCAACAGAAATAGATTCTAAGAATGTCTTATTATGGGTGCAACTTGGTAATGCATATTATGACACAGCACAAGTCAATCTAGCAATAGAAGCATATAAAAAGGCACTTGCTCTCAATCCAAATATGCCTGAAGTATTGGTAGACTACGCTACAATGTTAAGAGCAAATTCTCAATTAGATGAAGCACGTACAGCATATGATAAAGCTCTCTCTCTTTCTAAAGAAAATACACTTGCTTTATATAATAAAGGTCTCCTTCTCTATTATGATATAGGAAATAAAGCTGAAGCTATAGCAACATGGGAACGTTTGGTAGCACAAAGTCCACATGCCCGAACTCCTGATGGTAGATTGGTACAAGCATTATTAACAGAGATGAAAAAATAATATTGGTATTGCCTTTGCATTATCAATATGTCATTCGTAGGAGTTCAGTATAGGAAGTAGTAATGTACAGTTATCTCATACCTAATTTTATCCAACGTATCTGTTTAGGGATACTACTCATCAATATATTCTATGTTTGTAATGGATATAGTAAAGAACAGGCACGTTTGACTAAAACAGAAATCTCAATTCCTAAACAGCAATCACAAATCGCTCTATATCATGCTGTAGAGGCATTACCTAATCCTATTGGGAAGATTACAGAGGGCTACTTATTAGATTCTAAAGTAGATACCCTTTTTCTTCCTCTTTCACACATTAAATACTCATTTCTTTCAGGAGGTATGTGGTTACGTCTTCCACTTGAAGGAAAATCTATTTCTGGACAATATTTATTCCTTAATCTCGGCTCTTTTGTTTCACTTCCAATTTCTATTTATAGAAGTGTAACTCTAGATTCAAAAGTAAGCTTTGAGAAATTAGGGACATATGAAACAACTCGTATCAATCTACAAACAGCCGATCTAAAGCCAGAAGGACAGTATACATATTACATCTCAGTTCCAACAATTCCTTCACCATTCTTTGCACCGATACTAGAAAACGGTAATAGTAAGATTGCAAATACAGTTTCTATACTGCAGATACTATGCTTTGGTATACTTATTATTGCTATTTTGTTTTCTTTTTTACGAGCAATTTTACAAAAAAAACCTCTTTTCCTGTTGCTACCATTTTTTTCAATATGTATTCTTATCTCTCTTCTTTTTGGTGTTCCCAATACATCACCCGGCTTTATACAGTTAGATTCCTTACCTACAATGCTCTCTGCTATTTTTGCTGTTGTCCTTTTTCCTCTTTTTTCACTGTTTGCAATAGCAAAGAATGGTGATTTTATCCCTAAAATGCAAAAAAATATAGCTGTAGGTATCACTATTCTTGTATTTTGTATTATTATCATACCTCTTATCCCTACAATGGCTTTTCTTAGTCGCTACTTCCCTTTTTGGCCTCTTTTACTTCTCTTTTCATTTCCTATCAGCTTATATGCCCTCCAAAAAGGATATACAAATGCATTGCTCTATTTTATAGCTTGCATTGCCCCAACAGTCTTCATTGGGATAACAACAATATCAGTCTTCCTCTATGTAGACGCATTTTTATATGTAGAGACACTCCCTATCATAGGTGTAACAATAAGTGTGGTATGTATTACTCTATTTCGTATACCATTTACATTTTTACAGGAACGAAAAGATGTCTTCCCACGAGATTTAGGAGATGAAGAGGAACCTACTCCTTATTGGATGCAAAATTTAGAAACTACAGAAGAAGATGAATCTACAGAGTATTCAGAAGAAGATAATACAGAAGTAAGTGATGAAGAGTATGATATTCCTACGACGGTAAAAGAGAGAGTCGTACAAGCTATGAATCGTGAGCCGAATATCATTCCATACTCTCCTCGAGAACTTTTTGTCTATCTCTATCGGGCTCTTAAAAAGTACTCAGAAAATTATAATGTTGAACTCTCATGGTTCGTTGATCCAGATCTTGATGAAAATCAAGAACATGATAGTGATGTCATTTATAACACACTCTACTCTATCGGTGAATCATTGATAATCAATAATCCTAATAGTAGTGTGCATATTAGTGCAAAAAAAATAACAGATACAAGTTTACCTTCACATATACGCTTTTCAATTACAATTACACCAGAGGATATGCTTCACACCTTCAACAGTAACTCCATTGCAAATATTGCCGAACTTATTGCTCTTGCAGGTGGCACACTTTTTATGGGGAATGCTCAAGGCAAGAAAATGGAGATGATAATCACGTTGCCAGCAGTAGCAAAACTTATCAGTCTAGCAACTACTCCTAAAGAAGTCGATGAAGAATATAAACCTATAGATAAACAAGCTGAAGCTATTGAACAAGTCATTGATAGTGAACTAGAAGCTTATGATACAAAGCATCGTGAAAACCCACTCTTGGAAGATTTAGAACAAGCTGTAGAATCAGTACTTCCTTCAGAGCCAGAAGTTCCTACAACATCACAATCTGAAGAAATTACAACAGTAGTAGAGCAAGAACCAGTAGAAGAAACTCTTGATATAGAAGAAGAGCAAGATACTTCATATATAGAGCATGAGCTAACACCGATAGAAGAAGATACTGAAGAGAGCTTTCTCGTGAGTGTTGAAGAAGAACAACAAGCACTAGCTGAGCTACGAAGTGAATTAGAACGTCTTACAGAGCAACAAGAAGAGGAATACTCTCAACTATCTCCTATAAGTCCTTCACCAGAAACGATTACTCTAGTAGGTGAAAGCAATATTTTAGAAGACATAGAAGAGGATACTTCTTCTCACAGAATACCTACAGCACCTCTTATACCTCCAATCACAAAAATGCCACTTCCTAAAACAGATAAGTATGGTAATGAAATTATTCATGATACTCCTTTTAATAAAGAAGAACCAAGTAATGTAGCAGTAACTATCCATGATATCGTCAATGAATATCTTGATACACTAGATGCTGAAGTAGAAGAAACAGATTCAATTGAAGAGCCTAGTACTACAGATATTATAGTGTCAGAAGATATATATGATGAGATACCAGAAACAATTGAGCCATTTACTGGGGATATTAAGCCAGAGTACCCACAAATAGAAGAGTATTACAGCGAAGATCAAATACAGGATACAGTTCCAGGCTTATATTCTATTACTTCTTCTGAAGAACGGACTATAACACCGATAGAAGAGCATGATATTATCTTTCTAGAAAAGAGTGAACAAGAACAAATAAATAGTGATGAGCAAAAAGAAGAGCTTTCGTCTTCTCTCTCCCCTATAGAAACTATAGAGTATAGAGATATGGAGTAATTATATTCAGAAAATAGCAATATACATCAAGAAGAAACAATTTATTGTACAGAAGAGACTACTGTAG
>CAMWXW010000098.1 GCA_947178315.1 uncultured Desulfovibrionaceae bacterium
GAATAATAGTGACTCCGAATGTAAGAAGCATATTCTGTAAGTTTTGTTGACGAAGACTAATTGAAAAAGCTCGCACAAAAATGAATACATAGAGAGAAAAGATAATACTTACTCCTATAAAGCCTAATTCCTCCGCAATGACAGCAAATATAAAATCGTTATGTGCTTCTGGAAGATAGTATAGCTTTTGTTTCCCTTCTCCTAAACCGAGTCCAGTAAGACCTCCAGATGCAACAGCATACAGTGATTGAACTACTTGATATCCTGTATTAGTAGCATCTTCAAATGGATCAAGAAATGCTAATACACGCTTTACTCTATATGGAGAGAAGATAACTAACAAGGTAAGTGCAATTATTCCAAATAAGAATATAAGTACAAGATAAAATTTATTCCCCCCACCAACAAAATAGAGGATAAAAAGAAGAAGAAAAAAAACAGCAACACTTCCAAAATCAGGCTGAAAAATAAGTAATATACACATCATTGCTGTAACGATAACAGGAGGAAGAAGTCCTTTAGAAAAGCTTTGAAGATACTCTTGCTTTGTTCCTATAAAATAAGCACAGTAGAAAATAAGGGCTATTTTTGCAAACTCCATAGGTTGTAATGTAAATCCTGCTATATGAATCCATCGAGATGCACCATTTATTTTAAGCCCAAGTGGAGTAAATACCAAGCATAACAATATTAGAGAGAAGCCAACAAGAAGATATTGTATTCTCTGTAAGATATGTATAGGAATAAATAAAATTGCTGTAAGGAATGAATACCCAATAAATGCAAAAAATACTTGTCTAAATACAAAGTGATATTTTTCTGATGTTGTCACTCCACTTGCACTATATATCATTACAATACCAACAATAATAAGAAGAGTCACTGCAGATAGAAGTCCAATTTCTCCATATCTATCTTGTTCTTTTTTTTGCTTTTTTTTCGATATTGTATCAATATTGTATTTTCTATATAAAGCTTTATTCACAAATCTTCCTCGCATTCATTTTCTTCTTCCGTGCATTAGTATATGCAGATTGGGTTACTTCATAAAAATATTCTTCTGTAAGTTGAGGCATACTCTTCTGCTGTGCTGTAATCAAGGCCTCTCTTCGCTCTTTATTATGTACATGTTCTATAATTGCAGATGCAAAAAGTGCTATGATATCCTCCTTAGTATCAGGAAGTTTCATAAGGAGTTCTTCTGGAATGAGATCCGGCATCACTCCGACATTTGTTGCAAGAAGAGGGATATTACAAGACATTATCTCTAATGCTGCACGAGCTATTGTTTCAGAACCAAGTGAAGAGAGTATAGCAATATCAAGTGAGGAGATATAATCTACAACATTATCACATTTTCCCGTTACATAGATTATTTCTTCCATAGCATGCTCTCGTATCCAACGCTCAACTTCTTCTTGTTCTATACCAGCACTAAACCCAATAAGTAAAAGCTTTATTTTTATATTTTCTTTCTGGATTATATTTGCTACTGATTTTATAATTTCTTTTTGTCCTTTTACCCAATCAAGACGCCCTAGTACACCAAGTAAACATTCATCTTCTTGTATATTATAAAGAGTCCGTATTCGTTCTCTTCCTTCATGAGAAAATACAAAGGTATGTACATCGACACCACCTAAAATAGTATAGACACTCCCTTGTTCTAAACCAAAAGAAGATTCTAATATAGTAGTCATTTTTGTATTTGTAGAAATAATTGCATCTGCACAATACTTATGAAGAAGAGTATTAACCCAATTTTTTTTAGGCACTCTTTGATCACCACGTGTACGAATAAGAGCAAAGGGATAAAATAAACTAAGCCAAGAAAAAAGAATGAATGCTTCTCCCCGATGACAATTTATAATATCTGGTTTGAACGAAGCAATAAGGGAACGTAGTTGATAAAAAGAACGTATAAGAGTTATAGGATTTGATGTAGTAAGATTGATATAAAGAGGAGTAAATCCAAGAGCTTTTGCTTTTGTATCAGTATCAGTACCTTTAATCGTTATGATACGAACATCATGTCCATGTTGTTTTTGTAACTTTGCAAGAGTTAATGCATACCATGCTGTAGCATTAAACCAACGTACATTGATAACATGAAGTATCTTCATTTCCCATTACACTTCATCTTTATTCACAGGTTGTTCTGTTACAGTACGTTCTTTTGTCGTGCTAGATTTCTCTATCTCGTCTGGTTCCATAACACCTTTTTTGAAGTTTTTGATAGCTTTACCAAGCCCAGCACCGATTTCTGGTAATCTCCTTGCACCAAAAAGGACAATTCCAATCACTAATATAACAAGTATCTCTTGCATTCCAAGCCCAAACATACTTCCACCTTCCTTTACTATAAAGTATAGCAAAGTATGATATAGAGTCAAGTAGAATACTATCTTTATAAGAAAAAATCTACTTGACTTTTAGCACAAATACAGATAGCTACATTATATATACATGGAGTAGAGTATGAGCTTTTTACGACAGAGTACAAGTTTTACCCGTTTTCACATTTCAGAAGAAATCCCACCTAGCTTTTGGGAGGAGTTTCCATCGCTCCTTAAGCAATATGCTTTTATTGATATTGATAATACAACACAAGAGCGTTCTGTAGGGTGGGTATCCTTTGAAGATATGTTAGATACAGAGTTCACACACCCTTATACTATAGGTGAATATGTTGTGTTTGCTTGGAGAATTGATACACGTCGACTCTCTCCTGCTATTTTCAGAAAATACTATACATTGCGTGTACGAGAAGAGCTTTCCCTACTTGAACAACAAGGAAAACGTTTTCTTACAAAAGATAGAAAAATAGAGCTTAAAGAACAAACACGAGCTATGCTATTTTCTAAAATTCTACCAATACCAGCACACTTCGAAGTTGTGTGGGATACAAGAAAAAACGTACTCTATTTTGCAAGTGTACAGAAGAAAGTTGTTGATTCTTTTGCAGAATACTTTATGCGTTCGTTCTCTATTGAAATCACTCCTGTTACTCCTTTGCAACAAGCATATATCATGCTACCAAGTGATAGACACCACGCCTTAGAGCAATTACAATCTACAGATTTTTCTCGGAGCATATAACAATGGAACAATACATAGGTGGAGATATAGAGAAAATACTAGGGGAAGAATTCCTCACTTGGCTATGGTTTAAGAGTGAAACAAATAATCTTTTTACAACAGAGAATAAGGAGTTCTCTTTATTTACAGAGAGAAAGATTGTAGTAGAGTATGGTGAAGGTCAATCAGCAGAACTTGCATCCTCCTCAGGGCCTGCATCAGAACTTAAAGAAGCTCGTCTTGGACTCTCGAATGGAAAAAAGGTTGTTCGTGCCACCTACAGAATGGAATGTGAAGAGGAAAACTATCTTGTTACACTACGGGCATCAGATTTCTCTCTAAATGGACTTCGCACTCCTAAGATAGATACAAGTGATATCAATGAAGAGGAGAGTGATGCATATTTTCTGGAGAAATTTTTCCTTCTTGAACAAGGGATAGAGTTTATAGATACATTATATTCTCAATACATTCATATACGTTGCAGTAA
>CAMWXW010000099.1 GCA_947178315.1 uncultured Desulfovibrionaceae bacterium
GGATAACACCGCGCTCTACACGACCTGTTGTTACAGGTCGTGTAGAGCGCGGTGTTATCCATGTTCAAGATGAGGTAGAAATCGTTGGTTTACGTCCTACACAAAAGACAACATGTACTGGTGTAGAGATGTTTAGAAAACTCTTAGATGAAGGTCAAGCAGGAGATAACGTAGGTATCTTACTTCGTGGAACAAAACGTGATGAGGTAGAAAGAGGACAAGTATTATGTGCTCCTGGATCTATTACTCCTCATAAAAAATTCAAAGCAGAAGTATATATCCTTTCTAAAGAAGAGGGTGGACGTCATACACCATTCTTCTCAAACTATAGACCACAGTTCTACTTTAGAACAACAGATGTAACTGGTATTATACAATTACCTGAAGGTGTTGAAATGGTAATGCCTGGAGATAACACAACATTTATCGTAGAGCTTATCTCTCCAATAGCTATGGAAAAAGGCTTACGTTTCGCTATCCGTGAAGGTGGTAGAACAGTTGGTGCTGGTGTTGTAACCGAAATATTGGAGTAACCTATGCAGGTTCAAGCAATATTAGAGTGTACAGAGTGTCGGCGTCGTAACTATTCTACAACAAAGAATAAAAGAACAGTTACAAAGCGTCTAGAGTTGAAGAAGTATTGCAAATGGGATAAAAAGCATACTCTTCATCGAGAAACCAAATAGATAATCATTACTGCAGGGTAGTAGCTCCAACGGCTAGAGCATCGGTCTCCAAAACCGAGTGATGGGGGTTCGAATCCCTCCTACCCTGCCATTCTTATAATAAAGGCTATGACATATGGCAGTAAAAGAAATCGCTCATAAAAACAAAAAAGTAGAACAACAAGGTTTTATAGCTAAATTACAGTCTTTATTTGCGTATTTTATCAATGCTCGTATGGAACTTCGTAAGGTTTCATGGCCAACAAGAAAGGAAACAATAACAACAGGTATAGTAGTCTTTGTAGTAGTAGTTGTTGTATCACTCTTCCTTGGTTTAGTAGACGTTATAATTTCAGGGTTAATTCGTTACATACTTTCTTTATAGGTGTATGAAATATGAAAGACGAAAATATATTTGCTAAAGAAGCGTATTGGTATATATTACATACACATTCTGGATATGAACAGCGAGTAGAAAAAGCAATTCGTGAGCTTATGCGTACAGAGAAAGATGGACATATGATAGAAGATGTCTTAGTGCCTACAGAGAAAGTAGTTGATTTAGTAAATGGAGTAAAAAAAACATCAGTTCGTAAATTTTATCCTGGATATGTCATGGTTAAAATGAAAATGACAGATATATCTTGGAATATGATACAGTCTTTAACTAGAGTGATATCATTTATGGGATCAAAAAATCATCCTGTCCCAATGAAGCCAAGTGAAGTAGAGCGAGTATTTGCTGCAATGGATGATGGTTCAGATATCCGTAAGCAGCGAATAAGCTTTACTGTAAATGATAAAATACAGATATTAGAAGGTCCATTTTCTGGATTTTCTGGTACAGTAGAAGAAGTAAATGTAGAAAAAGGTAAACTATGGGTATCTGTTTCTATTTTTGGTAGACAAACTCCAGTTGAGTTAGACTTCAGTCAGGTAATTAAAGAATAAGAAACGAGGAAAAAATGGCTAAAAAAGAAGTGGGGAAAATCAAATTACAATTAGTTGCTGGTTCAGCAAATCCTTCTCCACCAGTTGGTCCAGCACTTGGACAACATGGTGTAAATATAATGGAATTTTGTAAAGAGTTTAATGCTCGCACAATGGAATCGAAAGGTATGATAACACCAGTGGTGATAACAGTATATGCTGATCGTTCATTTTCTTTTGTTATAAAAACACCACCAGTATCAGCACTCCTTCGACTTGCAGCAAAAGTAGAAAAAGGTTCTGGTGTTCCCAATAGAAATAAAGTAGGAACAGTAACAATGGATCAAGTAAAAGAAATTGCTACAACAAAGATGCCTGACTTAACAGCTGCAGATTTAGATGCCGCAATTTCATGTGTATTGGGTACTGCTCGCAGTATGGGTATAGAAGTTATCTAAGAGGGTGAGAGAATGGCTAAGCATGGTAAAAAATATAGACAATCATTAGAAGGATTTGATGAATCAAGAGCATTGAGTGTTGAAGAAGCTGTAGAGGAATCAATAAAACGTTCTTTTGTAAAATTTGATGAATCAGTAGATGTAGCTATGTGTTTAGGAGTAGATCCAAAGCATTCAGATCAAATGATTCGTGGAGCAGTAGCTCTTCCATTTGGTTTAGGTAAAACAGTTCGTATAGCAGTATTTGCAAAAGGTGAAAAGCAAGCAGAAGCACGAGAAGCAGGTGCTGATTATGTAGGAGCAGAAGACTTAGTAGAAAAAATCAAAGGTGGTTGGACAGAGTTTGATCAAACACTTGCGACACCAGATGTAATGGGATTAGTAGGTCAAGTTGGTAGGATATTAGGTCCTCGTGGAGCAATGCCAAATGCTAAAACAGGTACAGTAACATTTGATTTGGCAAACACCATACGTGAAATGAAAGCCGGAAGAGTAGAATTTCGTGTAGATAAAGCAGGTGTACTCCATGCTCCACTTGGACGTGTTTCTTTTGGTTCTGAGAAGATATTAGCTAACTTACGCGTCTTACTTGAGGCAGTAAATAGGTTAAAACCTTCTTCTGCCAAAGGAACCTATATAAAAACAATGTCTCTATCAACAACGATGGGGGCTGGGTTTACAGTTGATCCAGTACTGTTAAAACGTTTTGTTAGCTAATATATTCTTTGAATAAAGGAATATATTATAGTAAGAAAGTATTGAGTTGAAGAAGGTAGGTGGGGTATCCTTAATTTCCTACGTAGACTTTTACTTAGTGCTTTCACCGAAATTATTTGAGGAGTTATTGTGAACAAAGAAAAGAAAGCCAGTATAATTGCGAATATTAAGCAATATGCAGGGTCTTCTTCAGTGATTGTTATTACAGACTTCAAAGAAATGCCGGTGGAAGAGTTAAATGCGTTACGTGTTGAGTTACGACGAGCAGGAGGAAGATTCCTTGTCGTAAAGAATACATTAGCACGTTTGGCTTTGTCCGAAGGGGATCATAATTCACTAAGTTCACACTTTAAGGAGAATTGTGGTTTGGTATTTGGATTTGAAGATCCAGTAGCTGCAGTCAAAGCTGTTGTAGACTTTACGAAGAATTCAAAGTTTTTGAAGATTCGTATTGCAAGTCTTAATGGGCAATTGTTATCTGAAGAGAAAGTTGTTGCTCTTTCCAAACTTCCATCAAGAGAAGCATTACTCTCTTCTGCACTTGGAACACTTAATCAAATACCGACAGGCTTTGTATCACTCTTTGCTAATATGATTCGTTCATTGTTATATGGGTTAAAAGCAATAGAGGAACAAAAGAGTAAGTAACTAACGCATAGAAAAGGAGATTTTTCATGGCTAGCATAAAAAAAGAAGATGTAGTTGAATTTATTTCTAACATGACAGTATTAGAGTTATCAGAATTTATTAAAGAATTAGAAGAGAAGTTTGGTGTATCAGCAGCAGATCCAGCAGTTG
>CAMWXW010000100.1 GCA_947178315.1 uncultured Desulfovibrionaceae bacterium
GTAATGTATCGTATGCGTCATATAATTCTTCTGCTGTAATAGAGTAGGGTGGAATAAAATAAACGACATTTCCTAAAGGACGAATAATAAGACCTCGTTGTAATGCCTTCTCTCTACACTCTATTCCATAGGACATCTGATATTGCTGTTGCTTTCTTGCTTTCCCAAGACGAAATGCACCAATAGTACCCAAGATGCGAGGAGCATATACACCTATCTTGCTCTCATAGAGATCAAAAATACACGCCTTATGAACTTCTTCAATAAGTTTGCGTTGTTCAATACACTTTTTACTTGTCAATAAATTAAATGATTCAATCGCAACTGCACAACTTATAGGATTAGCTGTATAAGAATGACCATGTAAAAAAGCTGTATCTGTTGTT
This sequence comes from uncultured Desulfovibrionaceae bacterium, assembly GCA_947178315.1. Classification (GTDB taxonomy): domain Bacteria; phylum Desulfobacterota; class Desulfovibrionia; order Desulfovibrionales; family Desulfovibrionaceae; genus CAMWXW01. The sequence goes on from CAMWXW010000100.1 coordinate 387, forward strand.
GTCCCTAAAAAGGCTTCATAAATACGTTGCGTTGCTACTGTAACTCCAAGGGGGAGCATTCCCCCCGTAATCCCCTTGGATAAGCAAATGATATCGGGAATTTCATCAAGATGTTCTAAAGCAAAAAGAGGACCTGTTCTCCCAAAACCTGTAAGCACTTCATCAAATATCACTATTATATCATAACATCGAACTCTGCTTATTATTCTATTGAGAAATTCTGTTCTACATACTCTCATACCACTTGCACCTTGAATACAAGGCTCAATGATTAACGCAACCGTTTCTTCACCATACTTATCTAAAAATGAATCTAGTTTTTTTATTACAAGCTCTTCTTCTTCCTCTATAGTAAGCTCATTTTCTCCATATAAAAGCTCTGGATAAGGAATAAACTTTACTGGAAAAAAGAGTTCTCTAAATACATTATGATATACAGAATTTGCTCCTACAGACATTGCTCCAAGCGTATCTCCATGATATCCACCTTCTAAGGCTATAAAACGAGTACGTTTCTTATCTTTATTGTGCCAATACTGATATGCCATTTTAAGTGCTATTTCTACGGATGTTGAACCGTTATCAGAAAAGAAAAATTTACACAGCATATCAGGAAGAATAGCAGAAAGTCGTTCACATAAAGAAACAGCAGGATTATGAGTAAAACCGGCAAAAGCAACATGATCTAGAGTAGATGATTGTTGATGTAATGCTTTAACTAATTTAGGGTGAGAATGACCGTGCAGATTTACCCACCAACTTGCTATCATATCTTTATATGCATTTCCTTGTGAGTCATATACATATATTCCTTTTGCATGTGTTACAGATATCGGAATTGGTGCTGTTGCCTCTTGTGTAAAAGGGTGCCATACGTATTTTCTATCTAATCGTGCTATTGTATCCATAGTACTACGCCTCATATATCAAGATACTATAAGATACCATGTAGATAGAGTAATGTAAATATAAGTCCTTATCTTAAACTCTATATACCTCTTTTACACTACTTAATGACTCTAATTCTTGAATAGCTTTATATAAAAAGGTGATATCTGGAACTTCTATGGTAAATTGAGCTTCTCCAGCTCCATGAGCGAGCTTTTTAAATGTCGCTTCTTCTACTGTTATGTTTGAGGTAAGAAAGAATGTCGTTATCTCTTGTAATGCATGCATACCAGTTAATCTTAGGATCAGTTTTGTACTAAATGAACTATTTGGGTGTCCTTCCCATGTAAGAGATATTAACCTCTCAGCTTCATAAGAATTAAGATGTTTGCAATATATATTATGTACTACAACACCTCTTCCTCGTGAAATATAGCCTATAATAGCATCACCAAAGACAGGATTACAGCAAGAAGCATATTCTAACAAAATATCATTCATTCCTGAAAGTGATATGCCATCAATATCTCTCCGAACAATATCTTTATGTTCTTTAGGTTGAATCTCAATATGCTTTTCATGAACTTTTTCATTCTTATCTTCTCCTTGAACCTCTGGAAAGTAAACTAGGATTTTATGAGCAGAGAGTGTTCCATTAGCAACAAGTACAAAAAAATCATCAAACGTTTTTATTGATGAGTTCTCTATTGTATCTGCTAAAAGTATAATATCTTTTTTCGCAAGACGTGAAAATGCTATTTTATATTTTTTAAGTAGCTTTTCGACCATACTTTTACCAATAAGAATATGTTCCATACGCTCTTTTTTACGCAGAAATGCTTTTATCTTAGTACGAGCTTTTGCTGTTTTAACAAAATTGAGCCAGTTACGAGAAGGTTCTCTTTTGGGATCAACTAATATCTCTACAATGTCACCATGCTGTAATACTGTATTAAGAGGTTTTATTACATTATTTATTCGTGAACCTGTGCATTTCTCTCCAAGTTCGGTATGAATGGCATATGCAAAGTCAATAGGACACGAACCCTCTGGAAGCTCCAAGAGTGCTCCTTGAGGAGTAAATACATATACTTCATCTTGAAAGAGTTCTAAACGCAATGATTGCAAAAAGGTTGTTGAATCCTCTTCTAAAATCTTTTCTTCTATAATTTTATTCAACCAATGATACTGTTGTACATCATTTGGGCGTACACGATTCTTCTCTTTATATAGCCAGTGAGAAGCAACACCATATTCTGCAAGTTCATGCATTTCATTTGTACGTATCTGTACTTCCATTCTAGCACCGAGAGATGAGAATATCGTTGTATGTAGACTTTGATATCCATTGTTTTTAGGAAGGGAAATGTAATCCTTAAAACGAGTTGGTATGAATTTCCATCTATAGTGGATAAGACCTAGTACAGCATAGCAATCCGATATTTTATCAACTAAGACTCTAAATGCTATGATATCATGGAGATCTTCAAGTGCCATATTAGTATTTTGCATTTTCTTATAAATACTATATATCTGTTTTACTCTCCCATAGACATTTGCTTTAATATCATTTTTAAGTAGAGTAGTCTTTATTGTCTGTATTGTTTCTTCAAAAAGATTTTTCTCTCGTATCTCATAACGCTCAACCCATGATTGTATTTGTCTATATACTTCTGGCTTTGTATAAGCTAGACCTAAATCTTCAAGTTGTAGTTTAATTCTATGTAAACCAAGCCTATTTGCTATTGGAGCGTAGATCTCAAGACTCTCATGAGCTATACGTTGCTGTTTTGCTATACTGAGACTTGAAAGGGTATGGAGATTATGTAATCTATCTGCTAACTTTACTAAAATAACACGTAGATCTGTTGTCATTGCAAGTATCATCTTACGTATGTTTTCAGCTGCAGCCTCTTCTTTTGTAGAGAAATTCATTTTTGTTATTTTTGTAACTCCAGCTACTATATGAGCTATATCTGAACCAAATTTTTTCTCTATGATTTCAAATGTATATCCTGTGCAATCTTCAACAACATCATGTAGCATACCTGCCATAATACTATCTTCATCTACATTATAGCGAGCAAGAGTAATTGCAACTGCAAGTGGGTGACAAATATATTCTTCCCCCGATGCACGTACTTGACTCTTATGTGCTTCACGAGCAAACATATAGCAAGAATGAATTCGGGACTCATCATACGGTGTCGAGCGAGATTGCAAAACTTGAAGTAATATTGAATACAATATATCAGGATCTTTTTCTGATATATATTGC
>CAMWXW010000101.1 GCA_947178315.1 uncultured Desulfovibrionaceae bacterium
AACATTATTTGATAGCATAAACTGCTTTGATTTTTTCATGAGTACTGCAGAATCAATAGCAAGTAATGTATCAAATGTGGGTTGCGTTCCTAACGTGGTACATGCTTTTCTATATAAACGCATTCTACCGGCTTTGTGTAAAGAAATCAAGTCTATATATGATGTTTTTAATGGATTATAGTGAGATAAGATAGTATCCCAATAGTCAATATCCCATTCTGCTTGCATATGTAGATTTGAAATTGATTCTAGCAACGACGGATTTTCTTTCATAAGGTGAGGTAGAATTTCCATACGTATCCGAGAACGCAGATATGTTGTTTCAAAATTTGTCATATCCTCTTGCCATGTAACATGAATAGATTGTAAAAAATCAGTAAGCTCTGTTTTAGATATCTGTAGTAGAGGACGTAATAGTCTTCTTTCTTTAGAAAATGCAGGCATAGCACATAACATATCGAGAGAGGTTCCACGTAATAAACGCATAAGTACATCTTCTGCTAAATCATTTGCATGATGTCCTGTACATAGCAATGTAGAACCTTGATATCTATCCATTACTTCATAGAAGAATGTATATCGACAAAGTCTACCAGCTTCTTCTAAACCTAAAGAGTGTTCTTCTTTATAAGAAGCAACATCAATTCTTCGCACTGTATAAGGTATTCCGAGCAAATTACAGATTCTCTTTACATAAAGCTCATCTTCTCTTGCTTCAGGACGTAACATGTGATTACAATGAAGTGCATGAAGTGAATAACCAAGACGTTTTTGTAGATAGTATACAATAAATAAAAGTGCTAAGGAATCTGCACCACCAGAACAAGCAACAAAAAGAGTTGTTTTCTGAAAAGAATCTACATATCGTAGCATAGTCTGTTCTATATTGAGAAGAAAATGAGCAAGGTGTGGTGGGAGGTCTTGTATTCGTAAAGGAATAGTATTCATGTAGCATGTATATCATGAGAGAGAAGATATATCAAGCAACATATAGAAAAGAGAAAACCGTATACTAAGAAGTATACGGCTCTAAAAAGATTATTTTACTGTTGGAGTTCGTACAAAATATGTTGGGCTATATACTGTAGGACTTCCAAAAACATGATGTTCACCTCTAAATCTCCATCGATATCCAGCACGAGGAATTGATTTAGGGCAGTATTGGATAGTTATTGTAGGTTTAGAAGCTATATTACGTAAGACAGCAGCGGAAGCTCTTTCAGAAACAGATGCTCGAAATGGCATGGAATATTCAGTTTTTAGAGTTTGTTCTGGTTCAAGTTCAAGTGAGATAGAGTCTACAGCTTGAGGATCTCCTTCTACAGTAACTTGAGCAATAATACAAGAATCAAAAAAAATAGCTTTAGGATTCTCTAAAGTAAAATACTGATTTTCTACTACAGTACCAGGCATAGCTGCTTTACCACATGCTACAAGAGCCAAGGCACTAAGAAGATAAAGATGACGAAGTGTTCTTTTCATTGTAATTTATTCCATAATCTAGTTATAATTTCAAATGCCTGTAGAGGAGTTAAGTGGCTCACATCTAAGGACTTTATAGAACTTAGCTCATCTTCTACAAGAGTACTATGTGTAGATTCTTGCTGTAAGTTGAGCGTATATGAGTCTCCTAAATCCAATGAGTGTTGAACTTGAGCATTTTTTTGTTTTGCTGTATTCTCTAATTCTTTTAACAGTTTTTTTGCTCGTGCTACAACATTATTGGGTATACCTGCAAGTTTAGCAACTTCTATACCATAACTTCTATCTGCTGCTCCGGGTTGGAGTCGTTTTAAGAAGACAATACTTCCATTTTCTTCTCGTACTGCAAAATGAACAGAAAAAATCTGTGGAATTTCATATTCTAGCGAGGGTAATTCATGATAATGAGTCGCAAAAAGAGTACGAGCTTGTAACGTTGGTTTTGTTAAATCTTCTACAATCGCCCATGCAATTGCGAGTCCATCAAATGTAGATGTTCCTCTCCCTATTTCATCAATTATAAGAAGGCTTGAAGGGGTAGCACTCCGTAAAATACGAGAAGTTTCTATCATTTCTACCATAAATGTACTTTGTCCCTTTGATAAATTATCAGAAGCACCAACTCGGCAGAAAATTTTATCTACAATACCAATGGTGGCACGTAGTGCAGGAACATAGCTTCCCATTTGTGCAAGAATACATAAGAGTGCAGTTTGTCGTAAGAGTGTAGACTTTCCACCCATATTAGGACCTGTAACTAAAGCAAGTGTTTTATCACTATTAAGTTGTATATCGTTAGCGATAAAATTATTTTTCCCTTGAAGAGCCTCTACTATAGGGTGTCTTCCTCCTTGTATATCGATGTACTTTTCTTCAACGATTTCTGGCTTGACCCATGAATACTCTGTAGCTATTATTGCACAGCTTTGTAAGTAGTCGAGATGTGCTACAAGAGATGCCATAAAAGCAACACGAGAGTGAATCATATGTATTTTTTGATATATCCCTTGTAGGAGTTGTATTTCTAATGCACGTTTTTTTTCAAAGGCTGTATAGAGTTTTTCTTCAATAGATAAGAGTGTTGTTGTTGTGTATCGTTCTGCATTTGCAAGACTCTGTTTTCTTATAAAATGTTCTGGAGGAGGAGCTTTTGCATTTTTACTTATCTCTATATAGTACCCAGATAATTTTGTTTGTCCAAGTTTTAACTTTATCGTTGTCTTTGATTGCTCTTGTTGTATATATTCTGTAAGATACCCTTCACCTTTTTCTAATATATTGGTAAGCTCTTTTAATTCTGGATCATATTCTTTGTTAAAGACACCGCCTTCAGTAAATGTAGCAGGGTGAGGTTCTTTGAATGCTATATCAAGTAAAAGAATAAGTTCATCTAAATTATCCCATGTATCTAGTATTTTAAGAAGAAGAGGAGGGAGATGTTCTTCATATTCTGCTAAGCATATACCAATCTCCTTTTGTAATCGTAAGGAATGTTTGAGCATCACAAAGTCTTTAGGAGAAGCTTTTTGCAATGCTATACGATTGATAAGTCGCTCTATATCATCAACTTGTGTTAAATACTGCTCGATGCGTTTTCTCATTTGAGTATTTTCAAGCAGAAATTCAACGGCTTCTTGTGTTTCAAGAATTTTCTTTTTATCTCGATATGGATTTTTTATGCGATCCTCTAAAAATCGACCTCCCATATTTGTCTGTGTTCTATCTATTGTTGAGAAAAATGTTCCTTTTCCTTTTTTGCCGTGAATTGTCGTAAAAAGTTCAAGATTTTTTTCTGTTTGTTCATCTATGAGAAGTATTGTTGAAAAGTCAAGTATTTCAAATGGAGAGAGGTGTTCTACTGTGCACTTTTGTGTAAGTTGTAAGTAGGTGAGCAAAGCACCACAAACTTGAATGAGAACATTTTTCCCTTCAAGACCAGTACTTTCAATACTTGCAACACCAGTAGCTTGACATATAGCTTTAATTGCAAAGTCTAATGTATAATAGCCTCTTTCAGGAACTCGCACTAAATG
>CAMWXW010000102.1 GCA_947178315.1 uncultured Desulfovibrionaceae bacterium
GTGCACACTCATTGAATTTAGAGTAAAGATGTTTGTGAGCAAGATATAATTCTTGTATTTCTGAAAGAAGTTGAACAACTCGCTCTCGCTGATTTATTTCTTCTTCATCATTGTCACTTTCTAATCGTTCATCATCTTCTATTGTTCTCACAACATCTTTTAATTTTAGTTTTCGTGCTTGTAGATCAACCATAATTTGAGAGAGTTCTTCAAGAGCAATAGGTATTTCAACAAGAGCAAAAAGGAGTTCCTCTTCTCCGACTTCCATTTGCTTCGCTACATAAATCTCTCCATCTTTATTGAGAAGTGGAACTGCTCCCATTTCTCGTAAATACATCCGTATAGGATCTGTAATTTTTGTAGAGAGTTGTAAGAAGCTATCAGTATCATCTTCTGTTTCTGGAACAAAGCTGAAAAAGTCATCTTCTGCAAGCTCTGCTGTATCATCAGAAGAAACAATCGCTATATCCATTTGATTAAAGAGTCCCATGATTTCTTCTAGTTTTTCTGGGGTGTTATCTTCATCAGAAAGAACATGTGTTATTTCATCGGCTGTGAGAAATCCACTCTGTTTGCCTTTTGCTATTAAATCTTGAATTTGCTGTATATCTTTTTGATTGTTCATGGTATATTACCTCTCAATTATTCTGTGTTGTGTACACATGAAATGATATTTTGTATACGTGAAAGTCCTTCAATATCATTGATATCTGTAATTAGAGTTCTAGCACTTGCAGTATTTCGTTGTAGATATTCTCTTCGTAAGTAGGCTAAGATATCTTGTAATTCATGTTGTTCTTTATCACAAGGCTCTATATCTATAAGGAGTTCTGCAAAAAGAGACTGAGTCTCTGGAGTGAGAATAGTATAGATTGCCTGATGATTATCACCTTGTTTGTAGAGTGCTTGAGCAATATCTCGTGCATGTTGTGAGTGGAGAGCGAGATCAAGACCAGCATTCTGTATTTCATTAATATTGTGTGGATATGTAAGGAGATGTCTTAGGATAGTATACTCTTTCTTGGAAAGAGCATGAGAAGGAGGTGGTGAAGATACCTGTGTAGATATATTATGAAGAGGAGATGTTGAAGAGTATATACTTTCCTCTGATATTCCAAAACCAGATGCAAGCTGTTTTGTATATTGAGCAAGAAGAAGGGAATCTTCTATTCCACTGATAAACTCTTGAATCCATGCACTAATCTCTTTAGGAGAAAGAGTCTGAACACATTCTATACAGAAACTGAGTCCTTCTTTTGCACGCGCTCGTTGTTCATCAAAAGCATCTTTTCCAAATGTTCGTAAGAAGGAGTCGATATCTTCTCCTTGTGGCATTGAAATAACACGAACCCGTACTCCTTCCGAAAGGAGTAGTTTTGTTGCTGCAAGACTTGCCTTTTTTCCAGCAGTATCAGCATCAAAGACAAGTTCAGCCGTAGAAGCAAAGGAAGCAATAGTCCGAGCATGTTCTTTTGTAAGCGCAGTCCCCAAGACGGCAACAGCATTTGTATAGCCATACTGATGGAGTGTGAGAACATCAACATATCCTTCAGTTAAGATCATTGTTTTTTCTATAGTAATACTCTTACGTGCTTGTGGTAGACCATAAAGAACCTTCCCTTTGGTATAAATTGGAGTTTCTGGACTATTGATATATTTTGCAACTTCCTTTACGCCTTGTTCTTGTGGGTGTACTCTTCCTCCAAATGCTATAACAGATCCCCCTATAGAAATGATAGGAAAGATATATCTATCCCTAAACACGTCATAGAGATTGTTATTTTTAGTATGCACTAATCCAGAAGTAATTATAGCTTCTTTGGAGAAACCAGCACGTCGTAGAACTTCAACAAGAGAATGCCATGTAGACAGACTATATCCCAAAGAGAAACACTTTATGATTTCAAGAGAAAGCCCTCGACTTCTGAAATACTCTAAATAACGTGTCTCATTGCTTTTATGTAGGTTGTTCACAAAATGTGTATTTGCTATCTTGTACATAGAAAGAAGTTCGTGTTTTACAGAAGGTTTTGATGCAGAGGAAAAACTCATATTTTCTATAGAAAGTCCGAGTTCTTCAGCAAGCATTATAAGAGCTTCTCTAAACTCCATTCCGTGATAACGTTCTACAAAAGAAAAAAGATCCCCTGAAGCATGACATCCAAAACAATAAAAAAATCCTGATGTTGGATTAACAGTAAACGAAGCAGATTTTTCTTGGTGGAATGGACATAATCCAGTCCATCGAGAGCCATTTCTTCGTAACGTGATATATTTTTGAATGTACTGTTCTATAGGTAATCTGTGTTTTATTTCTGAAACAATATCATCACGCATAATGAATATACCTTTTACAATGCTACCAATCGATGCTCTTTTCTACTTAAGATGAACAACAAATCTAAGTATAATACATTTCTTTAGAAATGAAACTTTATAGAGATAAAAATAACTCTATCATGAGCAAATTACTATGAATCTAACTCTTGCAAGATATCTTGAACAACAGTATGTACCTCTTTGCCATCTACTCTTCCTTTATACTCCTTTGTAATTGCACCTATAACTTTTCCGAAGTCTTTTTTTGAGGTAACCTGTAAATTCTCTATAGTCTGCTTCACAAGGAGAAGGAGTTCATGACCAGTAATTGGCTCTGGAAGATATGCTTTTAATATCTCAAGCTCTTCCTCCTCTTTTTTAGCTAAGTCTTCTCTCTTTGCAAGAATAAATTGTTCAATAGAGTCTTTTCTTTGCTTTAGTTGTTTATGAAGTAAAGAGAGTACTTCTTCTTCGGAAGGGACTCGTTTGAGATCAACCTGAAGATTTTTAATAGCTGTTTTTACAAGGCGTAAAACACGAACCCGTACCTCATCTTTCTGTTTATATGCACTAATAAAATCTTGTTCTATTTGTTGTACTATCATATAATATCCTAAAAAATGAGGCACCGCATAGTACGTATATGCGGTGTGTAGATGTTAATTCATATTCATTTTTCGAGTTTTTTTAAGAAGACGTTTACGAGCAGCCATGCGTTTTTTCTTATCTTTGACACTTGGCTTTTCATATTGTTGTCGCTTTCGCAACTCTGACAAAATCGCAGATTTCTCAACCATTTTTTTGAATCTACGTAAAGCTAATTCAAAATTATCATCTCCTTCATCTAGAAAGACTCTAGGCAAGCGAATCACCCCCTCTTTTACATAGATACTAATCTAAATGAGTATCATATCTTATTCATGAATGCAAGTGTTTTATTCAATAAAATTCTTATTTAGAATAATAAACAAACATCATGTGGGTGGTGAAGGACGTAATTCCTATTGTAATGATAATACAGGGAGATAGAGGAATCAAGAACGATTCTATACGGGAAAACAAAAAAAGAGCTTGCAATAGCTTGCAATATATACTATATAAGAAGAAAATATATGTTCTGTATAAGTAGATGCACATACATGAAAGACATACTGCCATGTACACATGTTATATTTTAATACGGAGGATAGATG
>CAMWXW010000103.1 GCA_947178315.1 uncultured Desulfovibrionaceae bacterium
CTTTTATTCTCATATATACTATGATATTCCACTTACACAAGCAAAAGCCTTTTCTGTAGCCATTCTACCACGTGGCGTACGTTTGATATACCCTGACTGTATTAAATACGGCTCATGGATATCTTCTATTGCTCGTATATCCTCACTACATGCAATAGCAAGCGTTTTTAATCCTATAGGACCTCCATCATAAAGACGTACTAAGGTTGTAAGAATTTTTCTATCAAGTGCATCAAGTCCATGTATATCTATATCCATAGAAGACAATGCTTGCTCTGTTATCTCATGAGTTATTGTATTACTTGAAGCAATTGTCGCAAAATCTCGTACACGACGAAGTAATCTATTCGCTATACGAGGTGTACCACGAGAACGTTTTCCTATCTCAAGACATGCTGAAGACTCAATAGCTATAGAATAAATATGAGCACTGCGCTCCACTATCTGTGCTAACTCTTCTGCTGTATAAAATTCAAGACGAGCAACAATACCAAATCTATCACGCAATGGTGAAGAGAGAAGTCCAAGCTTTGTTGTCGCACCAACTAGAGTAAAGGCTTCAAGACCAATACGAATAGTTTTTGCTCCTGGACCTTGTCCTGTTACAATATCTAAATAAAAGTCTTCCATTGCAGAATAGAGAAATTCCTCTACATTCACAGGCATACGATGGATTTCATCTATAAAGAGAATATCATGTTTATTGAGTGATGTAAGTATCGCAGCTAAATCACCTGCTTTTTCTAATACTGGCCCTGTTGTCGTAACTATATTTACTCCTAATTCAGATGCCATTATCTGTGCTAGTGTTGTTTTCCCAAGCCCTGGATTACCATAAAATAATATATGATCAAGTGCTTGCTCTCTCTCTTTTGCAGATTGAAGATATACCTTAAGATTTGCACGGAGTTCTTCTTGACCAATGAAGAAATCTAACTTACTTGGACGGATACGTTCTTCTGATTCCATGATTCACCTATAGTGCTAATGAATGTAATGCTTTTTTTATAAGACTCGATACTTCTATAGAGGGATTACTTGTAATTACATGAGAAAGTGTTGTATGTACCAGTGTCTCTTCATATCCAAGAGAAAGAAGGGCTTCTTTTGCTTCTCCATATACAGAATTTTCTATCATATCAAGCTGTTGTGTAGATTGTTCAACATGAGGTATAGAACGCAACTTATACTGCAACTCTAAGATAATATGTTGAGCTGTTTTTTTACCTATTCCGGGAACAGAACTCAATCGAGCAATATCATTCTGAGCAACAATAGCATACATATCTTGAATAGAAAAGAGTTCTAAAATAGCGAGCGCTGTTTTTGCTCCCACCTTGGATATACCTGTAAGAAGTATAAACATCTGCTTGACTTCCTGTGTGAGAAAACCAAATAAAAGTAATGCATCTTCTCGAACAATAGTACAAACATATAAGCCAATAGGTGCTTGTTGCTCTCGCAATACACGAATCGTTGCATTCATAACGTATAATTCATATCCAACACCACCTGATGTCTCGATGATACACGTGTTTTCTGTATAGGAATGTAGATCCCCTCGAATATACCCTATCATAGTATAAGTATATCAGATGTTCACTGCTATTGCAAGAATAAAGACTCCTCACATTATCTCTGCAATACCATTGTCTTACTACACTACAAGATAGTGCTATGATATAGTAGAGTATGTAGTATAAAGGCATACCATACCTTACACTATCCCTTTCTCTACTTTATATCACACCTATGAAACTACATTTTTCATCTACAAAAGAACAACAAATACAGTGGTACAGTAAAATTCTTAAACAAGCTGTAAAAGAAGATGCCACCTATGCTCTTCTGCGACATTTAGGTAGAACAGATCTCTTCTTCCTCCTTGCATACATATTACACAGACCTGATATAACTCAAAGTGAATGGTTATATCAGAGATGTGTTGAAGTATCATGTAATCCCAATGGCTATCTCGATTTATGGGCAAGAGAGCATTATAAATCGACTATCATTACATTTGCAAAGACAATACAAGATATTATCTCTAATCCAGAGTGTACCATTGGGATTTTCTCACATACTCGCTCGATGGCCCTTGATTTTGTCGGACAAATTAAATATGAATTTGAATCCAATACATTTCTAAAGCATTTATATTCAGATATTCTGTGGACAAATCCCAAAACAGAAGCACCTATTTGGTCTCTTGATAAGGGTATAGTTGTTAAACGAACAAGTAATCCCAAAGAAGCAACGTTAGAAGGACATGGTCTCATTGATGGACAACCTATAGGAAAACATTTTTCTATTCTAGTATATGATGATATCGTGACACGAGAAGGAGTAAGCTCTCCAGAAATGATACATAAAGTCACTGAAAATCTTGCTCTCTCCCTCAACCTTGGGACAAGAGAAGGAGTACAGCGTTATATAGGGACACGATATCATTATAATGATACATATGCTACTCTTATAGAGAGAAAGAGTGTCATTCCGAGAATCTACCCCGCAACACGTGAAGGAACAATTGATGGAACTCCTGTTCTTCTTACAAAAGAACAATTAAAGAAGAAGTATAGAGCTATGGGTTCTTATGTCTTCAGTTGTCAAATGCTTCAAAACCCAATAGCAGACACTGTACAATGTTTCAAAAAAGACTGGTTACGTTTTTATGACTCTGTTGCACAAGAACATATTGATGAAATGTATACCTATATACTTGTTGATCCTGCTGGTGAAAAGAAACAATCCAGTGATTACTCTGTATTCATTGTCGTAGGAACAGCAAAAGATAAGAAGTATTATGTACTTGATGCCTATAGAGAGCGTCTTTCTTTGACACAAAAAGCAGACACACTCTTTCGACTCCATGAACGCTGGAAACCAGAAATAGTTGGATATGAAAAGTATGGTATGCAGTGTGATATAGAATATATTTATACAGAACAAGAACGCAGGAATTATCGTTTTGATATCATTCCTCTTGGAGGCAATCTTTCTAAAAGAGAACGAATAGGTCAATTGATTCCTCTTTTTGAACATGGAGATATCCTTTTTCCTCATCATCTTCCCTATATGACACAGAAAGGAACAAAAGACTTCATTGAGGAACTTATTCATGAAGAATATCTCACATTTCCATTTTGTAAACATGACGATATGTTAGATTGTCTTGCTAGAATAACAGATAAGCACCTTGATATCATATTCCCACAGGAAGAAAATCTATCTCTTGAAAGCACAACAGAGTACTATCTTTTTGCAGATGATACATTGCTTTAATTCATCTTTATGTATATTGTAAATTCTTCAGTAGCTCTATAAATGATATCATAACTATCTTTACATAATATCCCTTACATATAGTGAAAAAATTCTACGAGTATGGTTATATTATTAGACAACATTATTATGCTTTTCTTCTCTTTACATTCTTGCTTTATACATGGTATATTACAGTGTAAATTTTAATTATAATAGGAGATATCTTTCATGATAC
>CAMWXW010000104.1 GCA_947178315.1 uncultured Desulfovibrionaceae bacterium
AGACGCTTTTCTACAATATAGATATGAATAGATATCTCTCGTTACAACAAAGACAGTATGGATATATTATTTTTATATCTATCACTACACTATGTAGTATTCTTATAGCCTTGCGATATGCCTTTTTTATGCCTACACCAGATTCATTATATACATGGTTATATATAATATGTGCATATAGTGGACATATGACTATACTTACACTTTTGTGTGCTTTTTGTATCTCACCTTGTCTTCTTATCTCAATCAATTTTATTCGCAGACTTTTTATTGCTATCTTTTTCTCTTTAGCTACTGCAGTACTTATCATTGATACCATCGTCTTCTCATTATATCGTGCTCATATTAACAAAATCATGATGGATCTCTATTTCGTTGGCAACGCTGTTGATATTCCACAAAGCACTATTTTCACTATTTATCTTGTGTATGCTATACTTACTTCTCTTCTCTACTTCTTAATTACTTATGCTGAACGTAAAGCAACACGAACTCGTGCTAGAAAAGGGATACGTATGATCTTCATATTCATAGTATTCTTTCTCATTGCTAATATCATTCACGCATGGGCAGTCGCATTTGGATACCAACGTATTACCCTTGTTACACGCTATCTCCCACTCTATATGCCACTAAAAGCAAATAGTGCTATGGTACAACTTGGTATCACTGATAGAGAGACTATTGCTAATAATAAAGAAGTACGATTAAGAGAAGAGGGAATACTTCTATATCCTAAGGAAGAAATATATACTCGACATATCAATAATCCACCTAATATCGTCTGGATAGTTATTGACTCACTACGGTTTGATACATACAATGCTATAGTTACACCTAATATGTATACTTTTGGAAAACAAGGTATCTCATTCCCTAATCACCACTCTACAGGGAATGCAACTCGAGCAGGTATTTTTGGGCTTTTCTATGGTATTCCAGCAACCTATTGGCACGCATTTCTTGCAAATCAAACTCCACCATTATTGATCACTCGTATGCAAGAACTTGATTATGATATACAAATTCTCTCTTCTGCTAGCACAACTATGCCTGAATTTCATCAGACTGTCTTTGCAAGCATACCTTATCTCTCACCAGGGGCAAAAGGCAAAAACAAAATGGAACGAGATATTGCAATAACACAAGATTGGCTCAGATGGTTTAAGAATCGAGATACCACAAGACCATTTTTTACATATCTCTTCTATGATGCTGTTCATGGTGGTGGAACATATCCTTCAGAATATCCTGTCTCATTTGGAGATACGCTTACAAATATCAACTATGTTACAATTGGTAATTCTGAAAATACTGAACCTATATTTAATCGCTATAAAACAGCAGCACACTTTGTTGATAGCCTGATTGGAAGTGTTATACAACAACTTGAAGAAAGTGGTGTACTTGATAATACCCTCGTTCTTATTACTAGCGATCACGGTGAAGAAATGAACGATAATAGAAAAGGATACTGGGGACATAATGGAAACTTTACTGCTCCACAAACACACGTCCCACTTATCATTATTCCACCACGTTCACGCCCTCTACAAGAAAGCCCTTATGTCGCTCATAGAACGAGTCATGAAGACATCGCTCCAACACTCCTTTCTACATATTTAGGAGTAGAAAACCCTATCAAAGATTACTCAACAGGAATCAATCTCTTACAACAAAAACATGAAAGAGAATTCTTTGTTATAGCAAGTTACGCTATGTATGGAATTGTTTCACACGATCACATTATAGAAGTCAATCGATATGGTGGCTATGAAGTTCTCGATCATTCTAATACCCCAACTCCAAATAAAAATCCTAACTTCACTAGAATACGAGAAGCGTTACTGCAAATTCATAGCTTTTATAAGTAATTCACTTTCATAGATATTCATATAGAGAAAACTCTACATGAATATCTATTTTCTTTTGTACACGAGTGCTACTATTCTATTTTATATTATTGTATACTATATTCTTTACGCATTGTAATTAGTATCTTCTCACTACTAGTACATAGATGACTAGCATAAATAGAATTATTACGTACTACTTATAGTACGTACTCTTTCTATCTACTCCTATGAAGAAGTACACTTTCTACACAAATAGAGCCTACACTAAGAAAGAAAATATCTCTCATAAAGATAAGGTTTTATTTACTCTTTGTTCGTATCTTTTCTCGCTCTGCACACTCTTTTGCAATGAATTCTCCTGTTATTGAATGAGGATTACTCATTATTGCTTCAGGATCTCCTTCAGCGATAATTTTTCCTCCATATTCACCACCACCAGGACCAAGATCAATTATATAATCAGAACACAAAATCACATCAGTATTGTGTTCAATAACGAGGACAGTTCCTCCTTGCTCTACAAGGCTATTTAATACATCTATTAGCTTTCCAACTTCATGAAAATGAAGCCCTGTCGTTGGCTCATCAAGAATATACAATGTATTGGGAAGACGTTTTTTTCCAAGCTCCTTTGATATTTTGATACGCTGTGCTTCTCCCCCAGAAAGCGTTGTTGAAGGTTGTCCTAATTGCAAATAGCCAAGCCCTACTTCTTCCAATATCTCCAGCTTACGCTGTATTGAAGGATAGTTTTCAAAGAAATCTTTTGCTTCTGTCACTGTCATTGTAAGCACATCTGCTATATTCTTGCCTTTATATTGCACTGCAAGCGTTTCTTTATTATAACGCTTACCATGACATACATCACATGGAACATGAACATCTGGTAAAAAATGCATCTCTATTGTGATTTCACCTTCTCCATTACATACGCCACATCGTCCTTCTTTTACATTAAAACTAAATCTCCCTATACCATATCCCAATCTACGAGCATCTGGGGTAAGAGAGAAAATCGTACGTATTTCATCGAAAATCTTTGTATACGTTGCTGGATTTGAACGAGGCGTTCTCCCTATTGGTGTTTGATCAATCAATACAACTCGCTCCAAGACATCTAACCCTTCAATATGCTCAACTGAGCCGTACATATCTGCTTTTAAGCCAAAATGGTGAGCAACATGTTTATATATTGTATCAACTACAAGAGAACTTTTTCCAGAGCCAGAAACACCTGTTACGCATGTGAGTGTTCCTAAAGGAATAGAGCATGTCATATCATGAATATTATAGGTATTGATTCCTTTGAACGTAAGCCATGTTGACCCTTTTCTACGATGCTTTGGTATAGCAATCTCTCGCTCTCCTCGCAAATACTGTGCTGTTATCGTTGTTCCTGATGCAAGAAGCTCTTGTGTTGGACCTGCAAATAACACAGAACCACCATGAACACCAGCACCTTCTCCCATTTCAACAATATAATCAGACTCTCTCATTGTTGCTTCATCATGCTCAACAACAAGAACAGTATTCCCTTTTTCTTGTAATGAACGTAGCGTACGTATCAATCTATCGTTATCTCTAGGGTGGCTGTCTCTTATACCCAGCTGACGCTGCCGACGAATA
>CAMWXW010000105.1 GCA_947178315.1 uncultured Desulfovibrionaceae bacterium
CAATAGAATATATACTATTTTGATGTAATGCTATATTAAGCGATGTATTATTCATTCATCTAAAGACATATGTATTTGGAGCAGTAACAGTATATTTAGGCGAAAGCATAAGATTAGGGAAAAGAGATTTTACTAAGAGACATGCTTTTTGTTGTGACTTAAAACTCTCTGAAGTCTGTTGTGCTGGTATAGTGAGATTTTTAAGAGTATCATATTCTACCTGAGTAAGAGAACGTAGAGGAGTACTATAAGAATGTCTGTGGTGAGCTGGAGGATTTATAGGAGATATAAGAGTATCATGTACTTTAGCTAATCTACGTGCCATCTCTTGATTGGGAGTAATCCATCGAGTCCTTTGTGATGGAATAGCAGTTGATTGAATAGCCTGTCTCATAATATATCTGTTTGTTAGGCTAGTGAGCTTGATCATCCTAAATCATGTTCCTTAAAGACATTTACTATTCTAAAGATAATCATGGTTTTTTCTATATGTAAGATATGCTAGAGAGCAAATGCTACGTTTCTCTCTATCCCTTTAATTTTTATATTGAAATATTTTTAAGAGAGCGAGGAGCTTGTCTTATATGCGAAGTTATTATATACTTGTAGTCTATAGATTATGATATGAATGACATAGAGGTGTGCTATCAATGAATATTCTTTTATTAGCTGGAGGCTGGTCTTCTGAACGAGAAGTCTCTTTGCGTGGTGCAGAATCTATTAAACACTCCTTAGAGGAATTAGGACATAACGTTCGCCTTTGTGATATTGCTCATGAGTTCTCTTCTCTTCTTCCTCTTTTAGAGACAGCAGACTTTGCATTCATCAATATACATGGCAAAGGTGGGGAGGACGGTTTATTACCTGCATTAGTTGAGCGTTGTGGTATTCCTTATCAGTGTTCAAATGCTCAAAGTTCATTCTTATCTTTGAATAAAGCAATGACAAAAGCCCTCTATAAAAAGTATAGACTACCAACAGCACCATATATGTTGTATACGTCTCTTCCTTCACATATTTCATTGCAGAAGTATCCCTTATTTGTTAAAGAAAATATGGGAGGCTCAAGTCTTGGACTCTACCGTGTGGAAAATGAAAAAGAAGCAATAGAAGCAATAGAAGTAGTGCTTTCTTCTGGAGATTGCGCACTTGTTGAGGAAAATATAGTTGGTGTTGAGGTTACATGTGGAATTCTTGGAGATCGTCCTCTTCCACCAGTATTAATTACTCCTCATCAGGGAATATTTTTTACCTATGAAAGTAAATATGAGAAAAATGCAGCTGAAGAACTTTGTCCAGCGCCTCTTCCAACTGAGCAAAATCAAATTATAATGGAGTATGCACAGAAAGCACATACAGTACTTGGGCTTTTTGGCTATAGTAGAACAGATATGATGGTACGGGAAGATGGTAGTATATTTTTGCTTGAAACAAATACGATACCAGGTATGACAACAACAAGTCTCTTACCTAAAGAGGCTCATGCTGTAGGGATATCATTTACTGAACTTGTTGATATCTTAGTAAAGCAAGGTATAGAAAGGCATAGTACGAAAGCATAGTCATAATAGAGACAATTTATAAGAGATTATATTTCTTAAGTAGGGTTTCTACTGCTTGTGAACCATCTTGTTTATCTTGTACCCATGTAGAGAATTTTTTTTGTATATTGCTCTTATCTACTTGATGTATATATTGTTGCCATAGTGCATTAGCAAGAGTATCTGGATTTGATTTTTGTAGTGGGTATAATAACTCTTGTTCTATCAGTCCTTCTTCAGCCCATGCAAATGTTTCTCTGTATGGTCCAACAATAGGAACAGTACCATAGGTGAGAGGCTCTAAAAAATTGTGTCCGCCATATTCGGGAAGCAAACTCCCTCCAATAAAGATAGTCTGTGCATTTGCATATATTATCTTACTTACTCCAAATATATTGATGATAATAGTTTGTGTTTTTGCTTTTCTTGCTTCATCAAGTGTTGTGCATACAGTATATGATATATGTTCAGTCTCTAATACTTCTATCAGTTCATTTATATGATGGAGATGGCGAGGAATAATATAGAATCGGATATCGTCGAGAGAATATATATCATTCTGATATGTGTTTGTTATATTTGTTTTAAGAGTGTTTATTTTCTCTTGTAATAATAAAATCGTCTGTGCAATGAGTGGATATTCTTTGTTGCGAATTGATGCAAAGACAATATGAGGCTTGGTATCAGTAGATACTCTATCTTCTACAGTCAGAGATTGAAATTTTATGTTATGCATTGTTGTGAGAGAGCTATGAGGGAAGAGAGAAGCAAATCGAATTTTATCTTCTTCGGAGATAGCTATAATAGTATCAGGGTTACAATGAGCAAAAAGTCGTCTTAAAATAGAAGTATATTGATATGTTTTTTGAGAGAGTCGTGCATTGATAATACATAATGGAATAGCACGTTTCTTACATTCTGTAAAAAGTGTATACCATATCTCTGTTTCTGCAATCAGAACAAGAGAAGGGCGTACAGCGTTAAGAAAGCGAGCAATAATATTTCTTGTGTCAAATGGAAAATAATATACATGAATGGTTATCATAGGGGCATGTGAGAGTACCCACTGTTGTAACTGTTCCCCTATGTTCTTTCCTTCCTTTGTCCATGTGGTGATAAGGATATCTCTAGGTTGTGTGTAAGAAATGCGTCGTATACATTCTGCAATGAGAGTAACTTCTCCTGCAGAAGCTCCATGAATCCATATATCACATGGTGGAGGAAGATCTTTTCCAAGACGTTCTTCTACTCCAATTGAGAGTCGTTGTTTCTTAATCAGAAATGGTAAAGCACACTTCCATGCTATATTGTATAAAAACGAAATCATGTAGGTACTATATCATATCTCTTATTCCTTGTGAATCTCTTTAGCTAAGAAGAAACATGACTAGACCTTGTTATTACTAATTAGATCAAGCTTCTTTGGAATCGTATTATAGATATATAGAATCAAGGGTAAAAAGCATTGTGAATGGATAATAGAGGGAATCTATTTAGTATGAATAACATGGGAAAATACTATCATAGCCCTATATCGAAAAAGATATAGGACTATCAAAGGTTAACGTTTTGTAGGTGGTAATAAAATAGCGATAATGATACATAAGAGAGAAATGCCACCAGCAATATATAGACTTGGTATTTGTGGTAGAAGTGAAACAAAACGTGTATTTCCAGTATTTGCTAATGTAACAGTCCCATCAGAGATGGCATAGAAAAGAAAGGTTCTTCTGATAACAGAGTGACAAATCATATAGAGGAATGCTCCTATAAAGCCACCGAAAATAAATGTAAGAGCGCGTTTACTTCCAGAGCCAAGAGCAGTAAGACTTGATGCAGGACAAAATCCAGCAAGAGCCCACCCAGCACCAAAAATAGCTCCACCAATAATCACACCAACAAAAGCAGGGCGGATTTGTAA
>CAMWXW010000106.1 GCA_947178315.1 uncultured Desulfovibrionaceae bacterium
GACTTTTTTACCAAGACCAAAAGAAAAACGACGTAGTCCAAAGAGAAGAGAGTCTACCCCCCCCCCTCTCTACAAGATATCTGCTTATAAATATCATGATATTTAATAATAGGACCTGCAATCAGTTGAGGGAAAAATGCTATATAGAGTCCTAATACAGAAATATCTCGCTCTGTAGCAACATTCTTTCTATAGACATCAATAGTATATGAAATAGCCTGAAAAATAAAAAATGATATACCAAGAGGCATAGCTATATCAAATGGCTCAATAAGAGTATAAACTTTATGTATGTTTGATAACACAAAGGAAGTATACTTAAAATAGAATAGCAAAGAAAGAAGAGACAATATAGAAAGAAGTATAATAGTTTTTCTTATTTTTAGATATGTTAAAGCAATTCCAGAGAAATATGAAAGTATAATAACAAATAACATAAGAGCAAGATATCGAGGTTCTCCCCATGCATAAAACACTAAGCTAGAAATGAGTAAAAAGTAATTACGCAATGAAGGAATAAGCAGATAATATACACCTATCACAATAGGTAAAAATAAGCTTAAGAAGACCAATGAACTAAATAGCATTCCTATTCCTTTGGCAAAATATTTTTTTCTAAAGTACCAATAAAACGTTCAAGCATTTCAAAAATAACAATATCAGGCTTTCTCTCTATAATGTAGTCTTCATAGGCATTCATATTATGACTTGCTATATACTCTACATCTCCAAATACCTGTGAAAGATATGGAAGGAATCCATCTGTAAATGAATCCCTAAATACAATTACTTTGTATTTTCTAGGAGAGAGTGTACGAACCCGTGATATATCGTTAGTATCGAGATACTTGAAATCATATTCTCTCTTAGAGTATAGAGTGGGATAAAGTACCTTGCTATATCGTTCTTTTACTGTGGCATCTTGCGTTGGGTACAACATTGATAACAAATCGCCTCCTACATGAGGCTCTTGCTTCAAAATGAAATCATCTTGCGTAAGTGGAGTGATAGTAGGAAAATCTTGAGTAATAACATTCATAAGGGCAGTATATCCTATAAAACCTCCATAATTATTCCAATGTGTATCTGTTTTCCAATAGAGCAATCCTTCATTTTTATGAGCAAGAAGTTCTTGATATGGATATAGTATCTTTACATCTCCTTTTTCCTTAAGAAAGTCATGTAACTGCTCTGCTCTCCCCTTATCATTTACCTTAAAAATACCATCTGGGTAGTATTCAGGATAAACTCTATTTTTATCTGGTGGAATAAAGACATAGTAGGCTATACCGTGTTGTTCTAACCATTCCTTTCTTTTTTTAATTGCATGCTCTGTAGCTATCAACTCATCTTGAGAGAAGAGCTTTGCATTTTGGAAATTTGCTATAGACCCCTCTGCTTTATAAAATATCCAATCATCTTTTCCAACAAATGCTTTGTTATTCGTGATTTTTCCTGAGACTTTATATTCTAACCATGTATTTATAGTATTGTAAAGGTGTACTATTGTTGCTCGTTGATAAAAGTGATCTTGCAACCAATCTTCAGTATCTCTACCAAAATTAAGATTGATAGTATCATTCATAAAGAGGGCTGATTTTTTAGCTAATGCTCGTTTCTCTACATCATCTTGAGTCAAAGTATCTATTTGATAAATAGGAAAGAGAAATATACTTACCATTAAGATAATATAGGATATTGTAGTTATACTATAATGGGATTTAATAAAGAGAAAATGCATACTTTTGAAAAGAGAGATAAATACAATCACGACACAAGAAAACCAAATACTAGGCTCATTACTATATACTCGTACAATATAAAAGGAAAGCAGTGAACAAAAAAGTGCTACAGATATTATAGATATCATAGTTATATACTTATTATTCATATATCAATATACTTCCCTAAATATATCTTTCATATATATACTAGTTACTTCAATTTAGTGAAGCATACCACATTACACAATAATAGACAACTAGATAATTAGTCTTTTATATATTTTACATATCCTCTTTCAATATCTATATTTTCTATACATGTCAAATATAAATATATTTCATCACTACGTAAATTAAGAGAAAAATCTCTCTATATTAAATTAAGGTATAGAAATAACTCTGTATTCTAGACCTACCTATAATATTCTAAAGTAATTTCTTATAGGGGCAATAAAAACTACATTTTTAAGTAATCCACAGGAACTATTGAACCTCGCGGAATAGCAGAAAGGCTAGAAGAATGATAATAACCACTTTTATATAGTTGTTGCCCAAGATATGCAATCATATAGGCATTATCTGTACATAGAGAAAGAGATGGAGTGTATAAAGGGCACATATATGTCTCACTACATTCACGGAGTTCGTGACGAATATACTGATTTGCAGCGACTCCCCCACCAAGAACAAGAGCAGAGTAAGGCAATTTATTCTCATTACAATGTTCAAGAGCAAGTATCACTTTATGTGTAAGTGTCTCAGCAATAGTACGAGTTATATTAGCACAGACATACGCACAATAAGGATTTTCTTCTGGAATAGTTCTATGGTGCTTTAATATACATTCAGGGTGTTTTTGAATATATTGTAAGACTTGTGTTTTCAAACCACTAAAACTACAATCTATAGTTTTTACCTTACAATATGGGTGAGTAAAAACTGTATCAGACTGTGCCTTGAGAGCAAATTCCTCAATACGGCGTCCAGCTGGATACTCCATGCCAAGCATCTTTCCTATTTTATCAAATACCTCTCCAACAGCATCATCTAGTGTTCGCCCTAGAATAGTACATTCTGTATACGAGGAACAATAATATATATATGTGTGTCCTCCAGAGATAAGAATTCCAATAAATGGAAAGCTAAGAGGATATTCAAGTCCTGCGGCAAATAGATGCGCATGGAGATGATTCACTCCAACAAGAGGTTTTTGTAGTGTAAAGGCAAGTCCTTTAGCAAAGGCAATTCCTACAAGTAAACTTCCTAAAAGACCAGGCCCACGTGCAACAGCTATACAATCAATATCCTCCATAGTATATGAAACCTGAGAGAAAAGCTCCTCCATACAGTGCGATAATGCAGTATAATGTTGACGAGAAGCAAGTTCTGGTACAACACCACCAAATAAAGCATGTAATTTAGCTTGTGAATATAACGATTGTGCTACCATTTTTCCATCATATACTAGAGCTAGGGCTGTTTCATCGCATGAGCTTTCTATTCCCAATGTAAGCATAGATTTCTCCTTACCATCTTCTTTCACAATATCATATATCACATATAATAGCTAGTTATTGATACAATGTTGATTATTCTTGACAGACTGTACTATTCTCTTGATGTCTATTTTCTACAAAATGTATCCTAACATATATTTCTATAACTAAGAATAGAGC
>CAMWXW010000107.1 GCA_947178315.1 uncultured Desulfovibrionaceae bacterium
GATGTTACTCATAGACAAAAAAAGATACTAAATACATATGCTTCAATGACTGATGAAGAAATTGAAGAGCAGGCATCTCAAATTCTTAATGAAACGAGTAAATCTTGTGGGATACTTCCAAGTGCATTTTCGAATCCTATCACATATCCAGAGTGTGCAGAGATTTTTTCTCATATCGAATCTATTCTTTATCATGATACATCATCGTATAAACCGATTGCTTTTTCTAAGGAATACATTCCTTTTCTCAAAGAGTGTGGTGTAAAGGAAGAATATATCGAATCCCTTTCTCTTCTTCTTGGCTATATTCAAGAACAGGGCATTGTTAAGGGATACTCTATAGAAGAACATGCAGAATTTGTACAAAGAGTAGTGAAAGAGTGTTCCGACTTGTTACAAGTAAAAGCCCCTATATTTTATGCTATTCTTACCGATACTATTAAAAAACATCATACATTACAGGATATTAGCACATTGTTATCCTACTGTTCTACAGTGATTGACATTGCAAAACAAGAGCGATTACAAACTGGAACAGCAATGCTAGAAAAGGAACGCTGTATACATGAAGAACATACGACACTTCTTTCTGAAGCATCACATAGTGGACTATCTTCAATGGGATATGGACACTACTTGCAACAGATACAATAGGAAAGAGAGAGAATGTATTTCTCGTGTACTCTTGCTATTAGCAGTTCTACTTTATATCGTGAGTGTTCCATGTAAAGAGAGTCTATCGGCTACTTCTACTGATACCTTTGTGGATTCACTGCGTTCCTTTGCAAATCAGCCAGATGTAGAAGTGATTACTGTAGATGAAACTCCAAGAAGAAAGAGATTTATTCCAAGCCCTCAAGTAACAGTAAAGACATTAGAAAAAGATACATGGGGAACAACAACATTAGGTAATCTTTCAACGCCAATACCCCAGTTTGAAGAATATCTGATTAGAAAACTTACTCCAGATGAATATAGTAAATTTTATGCAGCCTTTACAGAAGGACAAACAGCAAGTAAAGAAAATAATCTCAAAGAAGCAGTACGCTATTACACAGAAGCTATATCTGTTGCTCCATTTTATTATGTAGGATACATGGAGAGAGCAAAGATTCTTGCTAGAAATAATAAGCTATCTCTTGCAATTCAAGACTTCACAACAGCGATACGAGTAAGTCCATCAACACCAGATCCATATATCTTTAGAGCAGTAACACGTACAAAAGAGCGTCAGTATGGACTTGCATTAGAAGATTATCAAAGTGCTATTTATCTAATAGGTAACAATCCGATTCTTCTTGATAAACAAGGTGAAATTCAATTATTGCTAGATGACTTCTTAGGTGCAAGAATGTCGTATACACAAGCGATAGAGGTAAAACCTACAGAGTCAAGATATTATTATCAGCGTGCAGTAGCTAACTCTGGTCTCAATAACTACAGTGGAATGATACAAGATTACTTACGAGCTATAAATACAAATAGTTACATGCAAAGACTTACACAAATACGAAATGAAGCAATTTCTCAGCTTGAAAAAAAATATTATCCGAAAGAAGCGAATCCACTTTTGATTATCCCTTCCCCTGAAGACATTCTTACACAAATAGCCTCATTACCTCTTTATAATCCGTTTCAAGATATCCGTACGATTACTCCTACAAATCCGGCATATATATTTGCTTCTCAAATTGATGAGTTACAGAGAGAGTTTCCGACTTCTACATTTAGAATCATGCAATCCTATGTTGCAAAAGGAGCTTATGAAGATGCTCTCTCAGTCTTACAAGAGTATATGCAATCAATAGCAAAAACACAGCTTGGATTTACAAGTAAGAGTATGCTTGTATTTGTCGGGTACTTGAATCAGATGTTAGGGCGTTATGAAGATGCTAATACTGCGTATAGTGTTTTTCTACATACAACGAGAAAGTTTAGATTTTTTTATTGCAATTATCTTCTCAGCATGCTTCAGCAACAGGGGAGTTCTGCAACGAAAGATATGGTACTTAAGGGAAGAGAGAATATTAGAGATAGATATTTAATCAATAAGATGCTCTCATACCTTGCATTGACGGAGGGAGATTATATAAATGCTATACGTTTTATGGAAGAAGTAGTGAAAAGTAGAGACTTCACATACTATAAACTACAGCTGATAGCTCTCTATGCGTTAGGAAAAGAATATGATAAAGCACTCTCTCTAGCACAAAGACTTTCAGCATCTAAGAGTTCCCCCTTTTTAGCAGATGTTTATATGGTGTATGGATTAACGGCACTACAAAATGGACAATATCCTCTTGCAGTAGAATGTTTTGAAAATGTACAACAATTACTTCCATTGTGGCTTGCTAAAATGTATAGATATATATCAATAGCAAGAGCTGGTCAGTCAGTAGAGGCATTAAAATCAATAACAGAAGAGTTAAAGAGTATTTTATTATCATCAAAAGAAAAAAAGGAGTTGAATGCTGTAAAAGGAAGGATAGAGTATGATATGGGGGATTATACAAAGAGTTTGATATCTTATACAATTGCCCTCAATACAGGTGCTGTAGATTCTAAGGAACTATACTATAACATTGCATTTTTAGAATTAAAGAAAAGAAACTATGTATCGGCTTTGAAAAACATAGACTTATTTTTAGAACAATATCCTGATAATCCTCTTGGACTCGTATTAAAAGGTGATATCGAATTAGAGCGAAGACAAGTTCAATCAGCATTAGAAAACTATAAGAGAGCGATTCTTTTAGATAAAAAGTCAACATATCCATATGTCCATGTGGCGAATGCTATCTATGCACTCGGTATATTTGATACAGCTCAAAAATACTATCTCACGATATTAGAGAAAAGCTCTGATGATGTACTCAATTTTGTTATACTTGCTATTCTTAATGCTCAAGCTGGTAATATCGAAGAAAGCTTAGAATACTGCAAAAGAATATTAGAAAAAGATCAAAGCAATGCAGAAGCGTATCTTGTGCAGGGTATTATATATCAACGACTAGGTAACTTGTATGATGCATATGCAAGTTATCAAAAAGCATCAGAGTTAGATTCTACTAATAGCTTTTTCTATGTTATGCGTGGAGAGATTTTAGAAAAACAGCAAGAATATAGAAAAGCAATTTCAGAGATTACAAAGGCTATAGAAATAAATCCTTTTTCTACAGAAGCATATGTTTTGCGAGGGTTATTATACCTGTACTTAGGTGATAAGAGTGCAGGCTTATTAGACTTAGAAGCTGGAAAGCGAATGTATATACTCAAACAGGATAAAGAGAGTGCGACAGTGATAGAAACAATGATTTATAATATAACAAGACAACTCTATATTCAATAGTGATAAAGGAATAATAAATTATAAAATAAACCGCGCAGCCGATAGAATT
>CAMWXW010000108.1 GCA_947178315.1 uncultured Desulfovibrionaceae bacterium
TATTAGTACAAAGTATGATAGCAATGTAATGATTGGCTATTATAGCCTCTCTTGACATTACATATATATGTATTAGATTTATAAAGAGAAATTTATGAGCAAAATGAGGATATACTAATGTGTCGATGTACAGCAGAAGAAGCAATAGCACTGATATCAGAAGGAAAGATGGTTATTGTTGTCGACGATGAACACAGAGAAAACGAAGGGGATCTCGTAATAGCAGCAGAATATGCGACAGCAGAAGCTATTACCTTCATGATTACACATGGACGAGGACTTGTATGCCTCTCATTGGATAACAGTATTGCCGATAAATTCAACCTCCCTCCTATGGTATCGAATAATGGCTCACGATTTGGAACTAACTTCACCATATCCATAGAAGCGAAAGAAGGTATAACAACAGGAATTTCTGCTTTTGATAGAGCAAAAACAATAGCCACTGTAGTCTCTCCTACAAGTACATCAGAAGATATCGTCTCTCCAGGACATATTTTCCCTTTACGTGCATCAGATGGTGGCGTTCTTACAAGACAAGGACAAACTGAAGCAAGTGTAGACTTAGCACGCTTTGCAGGACTACAACCTGCAGGTGTGATTTGTGAAATTGTAAATGATGATGGAACAATGTCTCGGATGCCAGAGCTTGAAGTCTTTGCTAAGAGACACGATTTACGAATTGTAACAGTGCAAGATCTGATGAGATATCGTATAGAACACAATAAATTAGCAATAGAAGAGTGTTCTCAAGCAGTTATTCCAACAGAATATGGCGATTTTACACTCATTGCCTATAAAGGTGATATTCCAGAACAACCTCATCTAGCTCTCGTCAAGGGAGATATATCAAAGAAAAAGACTATCCCAGTACGTATTCATAGCGAATGCTTTACTGGAGATATATTAGGTTCAAAGCGATGCGATTGTGGAAATCAACTCGCCTATGCAATGGAATATATGGAACAAGAAGGTGTAGGAGTTATCATTTATCTTCGTCAAGAAGGACGTGGTATTGGTCTTATAGAAAAATTAAAAGCATATCAACTACAAGATAAAGGACTTGATACAGTAGAAGCAAATGAGGCACTTGGATTTTCTTCAGATAGAAGAGAATACTCTATTGCAGCAGAAATTATCCGAACACTCGGTATAGAGCATGTCGCATTGCTGACAAACAATACACATAAAATAGAAAGTCTACAGCATTTAGGAATTGATGTTGTTGAACGTATTCCAGTAGAAGTAGGAATGTGTTCTCAAAATAAAAAATACCTCATGACAAAAAAAGAAAAAATGGGACACCTTCTTTCATTGAAATAAATTCAATCTAAGCAAAGCTAGTAAGTGCTATCTACCTTATATAATTTTCACACGATATATAAGAATAGAAGCACTACTACATACACTTTCTTATACAAGATATCAATAAATAAAGACACCTAAAGTCGCATTATGATGATAGATTAAAGAATAGAGAACGTTCTTCTCATGAACATCAAGATAAATACTCTACTTTTGATTTTCTAGCAAATGCCCTTCTTTTGTACATATACACCAAGAGATTATGAACAAAAAATCCTCTTCTCTCTTCGATAATATAGTACAGACATGTACGTTAGAAAAATATCATTATTACATACACTACAATATTCTATGAACGCTTGAACGTAGAAAGCCCCATACGGGGCTTTGCTGTAAAAAGATATGGAAGAAAAAACGATATTAGTACATACCGCCCATTCCACCCATACCGCCCATTCCGCCACCAGGCATAGCAGGCTCTTTTGTATCGGAAGGAGCTTCTGCAATTCCACACTCTGTTGTGAGGAGCAGAGAAGCAACAGATGTTGCATTTTGCAATGCGATACGAGTTACTTTTTTAGGATCGATAACTCCAGCTTTTACAAGATCTTCATATTCACATGTGCTTGCATTGAATCCAAATGCGTCAGTTCCAGCTAATACTTTCTCTACAACGACAGAACCTTCAAATCCAGCATTGCTTGCAATTTGTCGGAGAGGCTCTTGAATAGCACGACGAATGATATTTACACCAGCATGCTCATCATCATCAGAACATTTAACAGTATCTAATACTTTAGAGACACGCAAGTATGCTGTTCCACCACCAGGAACAATACCTTCTTCAACTGCTGCACGAGTCGCATTAAGAGCATCTTCTACTCTATCTTTTTTCTCTTTCATTTCAGTTTCAGTAGCTGCTCCAACATGAATGACTGCAACACCACCGACAAGTTTAGCAAGACGCTCTTGTAATTTTTCTCTATCGTAGTCAGAAGTAGAGCTCTCTATTTGTGAACGGATTTGTCCAACACGAGCTTTGATTTTCTCAGAATCTCCAGAACCATCTACTATTGTTGTGTTATCTTTATCTACAACAACACGTTTTGCTTGTCCAAGATATGAGATATCTGCAGTTTCTAATTTCATTCCTAAGTCTTCAGATATTACAGTTGCACCAGTGAGGATTGCAATATCTTCCAGCATAGCTTTTCTTCTATCACCAAAGCCAGGAGCTTTTACAGCAACAACTTGTAATGTTCCACGCAATTTGTTGACAACGAGAGTTGCTAAAGCTTCTCCATCAATATCTTCAGCAATAATTACAAGAGGTTTATTTACTTTTACTACTTGCTCTAAGATAGGAAGTAAATCTTTCATTGAAGAGATTTTTTTCTCATTGCATAAGATATATGCATTTTCTAATTCACAGACCATTTTTTCAGTATTTGTAGTGAAATAAGGAGAGATATATCCTCTATCGAATTGCATTCCCTCAACAACATCAAGAGTAGTCTCTAAGCTTTTTGCTTCTTCAACAGTGATAACACCTTCTTTTCCAACTTTTTCCATAGCTTCAGCAATGATAGTCCCTATTGCTACATCGGAGTTTGCGGAGATAGTACCAACTTGAGCAATTTCTTTTTGATCACGAGTTGGTTTTGCAAGATTATTTAATTCTTTAACTAAAGCATCAACAGCTTTATCAATACCACGTTTGATAGCCATTGGATTTCTTCCAGCAGCAACAAGCTTTACACCTTCTCTATAAATAGCTTGTGCAAGAACAGTTGCAGTTGTAGTTCCATCACCAGCGATATCGCTTGTTTTAGAAGCTACTTCTTTAACCATTTGAGCACCCATATTCTCAAATTTATCTTCAAGTTCCACTTCTTTTGCAACAGAAACTCCGTCTTTAGTGATAACAGGAGCACCAAAAGATTTCTCTATCAATACATTTCGTCCTTTAGGACCAAGTGTAACTTTTACTGCGTTTGCTAATTTATCTACACCGGATAATAATTTTTCACGTACTTTTGTTTCAAATAATATTTCTTTTGCAGCCATAGTATATTCC
>CAMWXW010000109.1 GCA_947178315.1 uncultured Desulfovibrionaceae bacterium
CAATATACTATTCTGATAGATATCAATACCGAAGATATTGGTATGTAAATCAGTCTGCATAAATTCACTCGTATGTTCGTGGGGGAATATGAACAACATACAAAGGAATACAATACAGAGCATACTCGTTCTTGTATTACATATGATTTTCCTTTGCTCATATGCTCATAGCTCTGTTGTGATTAGTACTCCAGTTACAGGAAACTATGAAGCAAAAAATGCTACAGACTATCAACTCTTAACAACTGTAAGTGGGGATTTCACCTTTAACGTGAATGGAACTGGAACAGCCTCATTACAAGTCACTTCAATAGGAACAATTTCAGGAAATCTCAATATCAATAAAGGGACAGTTTCCATTCTATTAGAAGCTGGCTCACGTATATCTGGTAAAATTACAGATAATGCAGGCAATGTTCCTACATCGCTCTCGATTTATGGAACTGTTGATGGAGGTATAGATCTCAATACACAAGGTAACAAAACTGTTACCATTTCTGGATCTTTTGCAGAGATTGGTCTCATCTCGAAGGATACTATAAGTATTAAAGGAACACAAACGAGTGCAAGTGTATATACTATTTCTAATGGCGCAGTTGTTAATGGATCTATATCACTTGGAAATGCAAATGATACTGTTACTGTTAGTAATAATGCTAGTTCTGGCTCTATATTAGGAACTGGAGGAAACAAAACTATAACAGTTTCAAATAGTTCTACTATCAATGGAGAAATAAGTACAGGAACAAATAGTGGAAATAATACTATTGATATACTCTATAGTACTGTATCAAATAATATTACAACAGGAACATCAGGTAATGATACCATCACAGCTACTGGCTCACTAATCACAGCATCTATTATTTTAGGTGCAGGGAGCGATTCTCTTGCATTACAAGAGGCAACTTCTGTTTCAGGAGATGTACAGGCCTCCAATGCTCTCAGATTAGATAGTACATTTGGAAGTAATATACAGGGGAATCTTTCTGTTACCAATGCTCTTACTCTTAATGCTCCTTCTGGAATACGAATCAATGGTACAACAACATCAGGAATAAACAGTTCATACAATGTAAATCGCTCTACATTTGTTGGACAAGTCAACTTGAACGGTGCTACTACAATGCTAGCACAGAATAGCTCCTTTTTAAGCAACATACAAGCTAATCAAAGTGGAGTCCTCAACTTACGGTTTAATAATACACAAGGAGTTAATATCAATGCTCCTTCTAATACAAATACAACATCTGTTTTTTTAGAGAATTCCTCTTCATTTAATGAAATAGTTGGAGGTTCAGGGACTAATACAATAAGTAGTGCTTCTTCAACTATTAGGACTATACGAGGCCAAAATGCAACAGTTCTTGCCACAGATAGCTCTATAGGGATGATTACTGTTGCCTCTCGACTTCAAATTGAATTTACTCGCTCAACTCTTGAGTCGGCTCTTACTACGCAAGCAGGTAGTCACATTACGACACTTATGGCAAAGGATTCAATCTTCAGAGGTAATGTCTCCTTACTTGGTAATACTACTGTAAATATGACAAACTCAATAATACGAGGGGATCTGGTAACAGGGACTCAATCAGATGTTATCAATATAGATTCAAGCACACTCATTAGTCTCAGTACAAGTAGTGGAAATGATAATGTTACGATTTCTAATACAGATATCAATACTATCTCACTTGGACAAGGGACAAAAACATTCACAGCAACAGATTCTGTTTTTAGTCTTCTTGAGCTAAGTCCTAATCAAAATACACTTACATTTACAGGCTCTACATTCCATCAAGTAATAGCTCCAAGACAATCTCAAAATGATAGTTCTCTACGGATTCTTAAAAACAACACTATGACTGGTCCATATCTCACACTAGGACGTGGTACTATGTATCTTGATGGTTCCCTTTATATCACTCGTAGTGTACACGGTGCTTCAAACTCACACATTCTTCTTCAGGGTACGAAGTTACAAATAGCAGAAGGTGGGAATATAGAACTTAGTCCTCAACCATATAACAGCACAACATATCTCTACTTTAATGAAATCGCAAATAATAGTCGCTCGCCTGTGACAACATTACACGTCAATACATTTAATGGAGTAAAGACAATTCTTGATCTCTCTCATATAAAAACCTACTCAAACAATGGATATATTGTACATATCAACGGTGTACTAGGTCGTGGTAAACCACTCAACAGAATAGAAGGAGTCATTCTCTCCGTGGCTGGACTTGTACCTCGTACAGAACTTGAGTATGCTCTATTGAGTGGAAATCTCTATACATTAGAAGAGAGTCCTACAACTCCTAATACCTATGATCTTGTTTATCAAGGAGTAAGTCCTACAAATTACGGGTATGCTGCAGCTCATAATGCTTTACGTAGCTTTAATACAAATATATGGCACAATCTACTTTCTCACTTCCAAGAGGAAGAGAATATGTTTAGAGATAGAGATGGAAGACCTAGAAGAGCAGGAAGCGTTGTCAACGCTATATCTATATGGGCTAGAGGAGGATATAGTTTATCTAGTATAAAACCTTCCTTCAATACTCCACAACTTAATGAATCTTCTATAACATTTCTTGCAGGTCTTGATTTTGCCAATATCTCAATTGGTGAGGACTCTTCTCTGCTCTTTCAGTTTTTTGTAGGATTAGGAGATTTAACATCAAAATTCAAAGATATGCCTATTGAAAGAGTCTCTCTTAAAGGACATCACACTGGAATAACAGGTGGGGCTTCTTTAGGACTACAAAAACTTACTCATCAAGGAAGAGGAAAATTATATGCTATTGCTAGTCTCTGGTACAGTGTCATTAACAATGAACTTGATTCAAATCTCTTTCCAGAAGTAAATACATGGAATAATCAGAGTTTTAGTATCTCTACCTCATTTGGATATAGCATCTACATACAACGTATCCTTATCACACCACAGATTGATTTAGCATATTTACATACATTTAAGAAAACATACATAACACCTGATATGAGTATTGTTACATTCTCAGAAGATCAAAGAATGATTGGTAGAGCAAGCCTTCTCCTTGGGTATGCTTTCCCAATAGGATTTACTCCGTATCTTAGAGGAGGTATAGAAGTTCCACTCTTCAGAGGAAAATCACACGGAGATGTTACTATAGATAGCTCTCCTACTCCATATTCATATGATACAACAAGCTTTACTACTGACGTCTCATTGGGTATAGCGTATCGTGGTGGAGTAAAGCACTTCTCTCTTACCCTATCTACAGAAGCAACTATATTATTAGGAGCTAAAAATGGTATTGAAGTCTTTGCTCAACTTGGATTTCAATCATTCTCTTATACACATCTGACGCTGCCGACGAATAGAG
>CAMWXW010000110.1 GCA_947178315.1 uncultured Desulfovibrionaceae bacterium
CTGTTGAGTCAGATGAATCTGCAGTACACATGCTCTTTGAAGAACTAACAACTATTATGGATATAGCACATTCTCTTTTAGTACAACAATATGAATACAACAGTAGCTCGTAAATATACAGCGTAGTATACCAATTGCAATATATCTTGATACTTCAATAAGAACGCGATAATAAAAATTTACAACACCATAGCATGCTACTTTTATGAATATTATATCAAAACTATTTTACACAAAAGAAGACTATGCCTTACTAGCAATGATAGAGATGATCTCAAATAATGCTACACACCTTGCTGTGGATACAGATATCTCAATAAACTCTTACTTTCATCCCAATGGAATAAAACAACTTTTCTTTCCTAGAGAGTTCCGTATTGCAAATGCAATTGCAAAAATACTTAGTGGACTTTCTCAAAATAGTAAGAATGAACGAATTCAAGCACTCCAATCATTACAAGAAGAGAGTCTTTATGCTGTTCCTCTTGTATGTAGAGATTTACGTTATAATACAGCTCGTGTACTCGTTAAAGTGATGAAAGAACTCATTCGAGCACGTGGGAATATTGCAAAACAACTCCATCTTGCTCATTCTTTTCAACGAGCTGCACGTGGGAATCTTTTTGTTGTCCGAAAACTATTACAAGAATATCATCTCTTAGAAATGCCAGAAGCATATAATCAACTTTCCTTTGATCACCATGTCCATGACATGTATAGCAAAGGATATAAAAGTCCCTCTCAAGTTGTTCTTGATGCTTGGATTCAAGGCGTAAAAGATATCACTCTCGTCTATTACAATTATGCTATTGAAGAGGCTATTGAAGAACTCTTTGAAGCAGGACAAATCTTAGATATAAAAACTAATTTTGGAATAGAGTATCATATTCCTATGTATGATACATTTGCACAAGTCGTCTGGTCTCCCCTACCACAAATACAGAGACTTTCTACAGTGAAAACATTTTTTGCTCAAGAACATATTCAAGAAGCAATGCAACAAGGAAGAGCAATCAGTGATTCTATTGCATCATTCACAGAGTCTCTCTTAGAAAGATATAATCTAGCAGAACGCTTTGTTATAGAGCATACTTATCAGGTACAGACAAAACCGATAGATAAAGCTCTTTATCTCAATTATGTCAATAAAGGACAAAGCTCACCACAATTTCTTGCAGAATACATTTATAAAACTATTATAGAAGATGTGCATAATCTACACAGCTCTATTACACTAGAAAGTATGATATCTTTTATTCATACATTATCATTAAATGTACAAAAATCACCTTTTGCCATCACGAAGGCATTTGCTCCAGAAGATGTCTATCAATTTATGCAAACATTATATAATCGCTCACCAGAGTCTAATATATGCTTACATATGAGTGATTTAACAGCAATTGATGTACTCATTATGTTATGGGCTGCTAAAGGAACAATTACACATCTAGAACTTTTTAATCTCAAAGATTGGTTATATAATAAGCAACCACAAGCGTATGAAGTAAGTAGATTACAATATGCAATTAACACAAAAGATATTCAAGAGATGAAACGCCTTGTACGTACCATGATACAAGAATGCTCGATTTCTACTATAGAATATAAAAAAGAGAAGTTAGAGATACTTAATC
Source organism: uncultured Desulfovibrionaceae bacterium (assembly GCA_947178315.1). Taxonomy (GTDB): domain Bacteria; phylum Desulfobacterota; class Desulfovibrionia; order Desulfovibrionales; family Desulfovibrionaceae; genus CAMWXW01. The sequence goes on from CAMWXW010000110.1 coordinate 1,638, forward strand.
TCATTTTCAAAGATATCCCGACTATATTACAGTCATATACAGATAAACAACTTGCTGTGCGTTTAGGAAGTGATTCTTCTGGCTCAATCAATAGAGAATATACTATGGGTTTTGTTTTTGAAGAAACTATTCCCTCTACAATAACCTCTGAGAGTAGAAAACGTGCTTTCACACAATTCCCAATTTTTGCAAAGTTACAGCATAGCTATAACTATACCCAAACATATGGAGCAGAAAGTTTTTGGAATACAAAATTTGGTAGAGTCGTACGTAGCATACCCCTTATGAGGTGTATTGGTCAAAAGAAAACAACAAGTTGGAGTATTAAAGATAATTTATATGAAATAGAACCAGACTCTGAAGGTGTAATTATAGGAACAGGTAGAATATCAGAAGAAAAATCTAAAAAACCTAAAAAATATCCTCACCCTATTACAGATCTAAATAATACAGTACTATGCTATATCAAGTTTGCTATTGCAATAGCTGTGGCATTTCTCACTTTTCATTTAAGTCAAAAAAATATTTTCCTAAAATACTGTGGAGGATTTGCTTGGCTTGGTATCACTGTCTTACGTCTTGTATTTCAAACAATGTATGCTGTTGGTTTTGGGTATAAGTGGTTTGAATACACGCATAGCAATATTATCTTACCCCGAGTTGCTGATCTCCTCTTAGGTACGGGTATAGCCGTATTTATCATCGAATATATCATGCGTTATCTCATTCTACAACGTATGCTTGGTATAGATGTAACCTCACACCCTGTGCTTGTATATAGCGTTATTGCTGGCACATCTGCACTTGTCATATTGGGAATAGGAAGAATACGTGGACTTCCAAAAGAAATGGTATTTGCAAGTGCATCTCGAATTATATTAGCATTACCTGTCGCATTATTATATACTTGGATTTTCATGCATATATTAGGAATGTTCAATATACATATAGAACATATCGATGCATTAACAGAAGCCTCTGCAACACTTATTGCAAAATGTGCATCAGAAACTGTTGTAGGGATACTCATAGGAATGATTTTACGTTCCACATTTATCAAAGCACGACTATGGGATTATACAAAAACAATACATGACCTCTTTAAGGCAATTGATATCCTAGAAGAACGTTATCCTGATCAGGAAATCACATTCTTGCTCAAGCAACCCTCTGTTTTTCTTTCAATAATTAAGAAAGATAATAACGATATCCTTACTTCAATTTATGTCAACTTACTTGATTTATTTTATTTTTGGTATTATCTCCCTCTTGCACGCAGAGCATTTCACTCTATTGTTAAAAAACAGACTCCATCGAATCGGAAGTTACTTGCTTCCTTGATTGCTCTACTAGAATACACAGATAATTTAGATACACTCTTCCATACAAAAAAAGAATACTTAGAATATACTAAGTTTGTAGCATTATATAAGAAAGAATATCCTCATTTCATAGAGACTATGAAAAAACTCCTTATTCAATAAAATATATCTTTATACGCTTCAAATAATATCAAAGTCTTAATGAGTTTTTATTCACACAGAATAAAGATTGTATATCGTATAAACGATGAGAATCTATACTGTCTATTATACACATATCCGAGCCAACGAGACAAGAGGCAAGAGAGTTGGAAGTGATTTGGTTTGAAAAAAAAGGATGGGGGGGGGGGGTGGGG
>CAMWXW010000111.1 GCA_947178315.1 uncultured Desulfovibrionaceae bacterium
TATAGATAGTAATCAATTGCCACCGCTTTCAGAAGGAGAAATATACAGATACTCTCTTTTTGGTTTTCGTATATATGCTCACGGTTCCTATGTAGGCATATTAGAAGATATTCAAGATATAGCAGGGCAAGAGCTTTGGTATATACGAGCAGATTGTGGTAGTGAGATATTATTTCCCAAAGTGGAACAGTTTATCGACTCTATGGATTTTGAAAATCAGATAATACATATTCTTCCGCCCTCAGGTCTTTTGGAGTTATATATACCTCAAAAGTAGAGAGTTAGTACGGAAATTAGGGGTGCATATATAATGGATATTGCAATAGTATCCTTGTTTCCTGAGTTCTTTTCTTCTGTTTGTAGCACAGCATTACTTGGTCGTGCTATATCTAAAGGTATTCTGAATGTAACATATCATAATCCTCGAGAATACGCTCATGGACATAGAAAAAATGTGGATAATATACCATATGGTGGTGGTGTTGGTATGGTGTTATCTATTCCCGAGTTAGATGCGTGTTTATCATCTATTCCAGAAAAGGGTCGTATACTTCTTCTTTCTGCATCGGGGAAGCGATTTACTCAATCATATGCTAAGGAGCTTGCACAAGAAGAAAGACTCACACTGATATGTGGCCGATATGAAGGTGTTGATGCACGGATATGTGAGTTATACGATATAGAAGAGGTTTCTATAGGAGATTTTATAGTAAATGGTGGAGAGGTCGGAGCAGCCGTTATTTTAGAAAGTGTAGGTAGACTTCTTCCTTCCTTTATGGGGAAATTAGAGTCGAGTGAGGAGGAGAGTTTTTCCAAAGGGGTATTAGAATACCCACATTATACACGTCCAGCTAGTTATAAAGGGTACGATGTTCCGGAGGTTCTCTGTTCTGGGAATCATGGAGAGATAGCACGTTTTCGAAGAGAAAAACAATTGGAGAAAACAATAGAAAATAGGAAGGATCTTCTTCAAAATGCTATATTGAGTAGAGAGGATAGAGCATATATAGAACAAATTCAATACCCTAGAGTGAGTGGGAATATATATATAGGATTAGTTCACTACCCTGTATTAGGAAAAAATAAAAAAAGTATTGCAGTTTCCTTGACAAATCTTGATATACACGATATAGCACGTTGTACATGTACATACGGTCTTGGGGGGTATTATATCACAACCCCCATACAAGCACAGCAAGAGCTATGCAATACAATAGTGGAGCATTGGAGAGAAGGCCTAGGAGCACAACATAATAAAGCTCGTTCAAAAGCAATGGAATGTGTGTATGTAGTTGATACCATAGAAGAAGCAATTGAGAGTCTAAGACAATCAACAGGTACAGCTCCATTTGTAATAGCGACAAGTGCATCAGCTATACCAACACTATCATATTGTGATGTACGTGATATAGCAAAAGAGAGAGTGATACTTATATTATTTGGAACATCTCATGGCTTAGCACCAGAAGTATATACTTTAGTAGATGGAATTCTTCCTCCGATTCGATATATAGGTGGATATAACCATCTTTCTGTGCGTAGTGCAGTTTCAATAACTATAGATAGAATTCTCGGTGATTATTTTTAGACGGAGGAATAGCGAGTGAATATAATAGATGAACTATCATTAGAGCAAATACGTTTTGATCTACCCAAATTTTCAACAGGTGATACAATAAAAGTATTTCTTCGTATAATAGAAGGAGAAAAAGAGCGTATACAGGTATTCCAAGGTCTCGTAATACGTATTGCTCGAGGAGGAGCATCTTCTACATTTACAGTCCGTAAATACTCAAATGGAGTTGGTGTAGAGCGTATATTCCCATATAACTCACCTTCAATAAGTAAGATAGAAGTTGTTTCTGAAGGCTTTGTCCGTAGAAGTAGATTATATTATATGAGAGATCGTAAAGGAAAATCAGCTCGTATTCGTGCAAAGAAAACAAAGCTAGCATAAGTATGATATGTGCTGGAATTGATGAGGTAGGACGTGGCTGTTTAGCAGGTCCTGTCGTTGCATGTGCTGTGATATTACCTAAAGACTTTTCTGTTGTTGTTATGGACTCTAAAAATGTAGTCCAGTCCGTCGCAAGCGTATTTCAGAAGAGATAAAAGTTCACGCTTTGGATTATGCGTTTGGTATGGTAGACGCAGAAATGATAGATATACATAATATACGTATAGCTACTCTTATGGCAATGGCACAAGCACTATCTCAATTAAAACAAGCTGTTGATATTGTATATATTGATGGCAACGTTGCTATTCCTCCGTATCTTATGCAAGAATATCATCTCACATGCCGTCAAGAAACAATAGTCAATGGAGATTCTCTCAATACAAGTATATCAAGTGCTTCTATCCTTGCAAAAGTATATCGAGACGAGTATATGAGCGTTCTTTCTGAGAGATATCCAGAGTACGGTTTTTCAAAACATAAAGGATATGGAACAAAAGAGCACCGTGATGCCTTAAAGCGTTATGGAGCATGTCCACTTCATAGAAAGACGTTTTCTGGAGTTTTATGAAGCGTCATCTTGGTAATAAAGGTGAACAAGTAGCCCATAAATTTTTAGAAGAAAACGGGTATACGATACTCCATAAGAATTGGAGATATACCCATAAAGAAATAGATATAATAGCCCAACAAGAAGAGATTCTTGCCTTTATTGAAGTTAAGACACGAAGAAATCAAGCAAATCTAGCTCCTCATGAATTATTTACAAAAGCAAAACAACGACATTATATAGAGTGTGCCTATGCTTATGGAGCTCTTTTTGATATGATGGAGTATAGTTTTCGCTTTGATATATTATGTATCCATGCTACACGTGGTGGTATGAATATTGAGCATTGGAGAGATGTTATAGATGTCAGGGATATTATGGATTGTAGGCACACCTATTGGAAATAGAGATGATATAAGTTCTCGAGCAATAGAGGTGCTTTCTCATGTAGAATATATTGTAGCAGAAGATACTCGAGTAACACGTGTATTGTTATCTGCACTAGGAATATATGAGAAAAAGCTGTTGTCATTATATGATCATGTGGAGCTAGAAAAGAGTGAGAAAATATTTTCATTACTCTTGGAGGGAAGAGAGATAGCACTTGTTTCTGATGCTGGAATGCCATGTATAAGCGATCCTGGGTATGTACTAGTACGTAGATGTCATCAACATAATATCCCTGTCCGTGTTGTACCAGGTGCTTCATCAATAACGACATTGCTTGCTGGGAGTGGAATTCCTGCCATACCCTGTACATTTCTTGGATTTTTACCACGAGGGCGAGGAGAACGCATACGTACATT
>CAMWXW010000112.1 GCA_947178315.1 uncultured Desulfovibrionaceae bacterium
ATTTAAATACATTCAAGCACTTACTTTACCATAGTCTTCATAAGCATGATTTCTTCTCTTCTTTACAATACCGAAAACATATGGTACATAATAAAAATTAGCTACACATTAGTAAAGCAAAAAATGTATCCAATACTAACAAATAATATAGTACAAAGCAACCATATTATACAGGATATATTCTTCTACTCTATGCTATACTCCTCATATCTCTTCTTGTATAGACTGCATGTACTAAGAATATATCACTGAGGACGTCCATGCAATCACTCTATTCATTATTACCAAATATAAATTCTCTTCTTATATCTGTAGAACAATCTGTTGACTGCTCTCAATATCCACGTACTCTTATTAAAGATGCTATCAATGAATACCTCTCTTGTATACGAGACAAAATAAAGAATGCTATCATTACAACTCCTCATGAAGTTGAGAAGCTCATAGATAGTACCTGCATTACAAACTTTGTACTCCAAGCTATACAGCCTCACTTCAAACGAGTTATCAATGCAACTGGTATTGTTTTACACACCAATGCTGGTAGAGCGATTTTATCAAAAAGTGCTACACAAGCTGTTATGCAAGCATGTCAGTATTACTCAAACTTAGAGCTGGATTTGAATACTGGAGAGCGTGGTTCACGCTATACTCATGTTGAATCTTTGTTATGTAGAATCACAGGTGCTGAATCTGCACTTGTCGTCAATAATAATGCTGCTGCTGTTCTCTTAATTTTAGATACTCTATGCAAAGGAAAAGAAGTAATTGCATCTCGAGGACAATTAGTAGAAATAGGTGGTAGTTTTAGAATCCCAGATGTCATGAAAAAAAGTGGTGCTTTTCTTACAGAAGTTGGAACCACAAATCGAACCCATCTCTATGACTATGAACAAGCAATCACAGAGCAGACTGGTGCTATTATGAAGATACATACATCAAACTTCAAGATATCTGGATTTACACGTACAGTTTCACTTGAAGAACTTGTTCTTTTAGGAAAACGCTATGGTATTCCAGTGATTGATGATCTTGGAAGTGGCTCTCTTCTCTCCTTTGCTCAATATGGACTATCTGATGAGCCGACTGTACAACAGGCTGTTGCTACAGGAGCAGATGTTATCTCATTCTCTGGAGATAAAGTATTAGGGGGTCCTCAAGCTGGCCTTATTGTTGGTAAAAAAGTATATATAGACATGATAAAGAAGAATCAACTCACTCGAGCATTACGTATTGATAAAATGACTCTCACAGCATTAGAGGCAACATTACGAGACTATCTTACTCCTGAAACACTGCATCTCAATAATCCAACGATTGCGATGATAACAACTCCTCCTCATACTCTTAAGAATAAAGCTGAACGCCTTGCTTCTTTACTCACTATGCTACAAAGCAACGACATACGAATAAAAATCATAGAGGGAAAGTCTAAAATAGGAGGCGGTTCCTTTCCAGAAGAAACATTACCTACCTATCTTATACGAATACACCCACTCACATTCACAGCAGAAGAAGGTAAAAAGAAATTGCTTACAACCTCTATTCCTCTTCTCACTCGTATTGAAGACAATTATATCCTTCTTGATGTTCGAACATTACAAGAGGAAGAGTTACCACTTGTTGCCACAATGATACAGGAACTCTTAGAACATAAAAGCTAATCTATCATACAGGAAGATCGATTACTATTGTTGTACCCTTCTCCTTTGAAGAGCTAACTCGTATATATCCCCTATGATCTGCAATAATAGACTGTACTATTGCTAAGCCCAATCCTGTTCCCTCTTTTTTACTTGAGAAATATGGTTCAAATAATCTCTTTTTCTCGTATTCTGGGATACCTCTTCCATTATCATGAATCTGTATTTGTACTGTATGTAGATTCGCATTATATGAAATAGAGGCATCTATAGCAGGTTGTTCAATGCCTTCAAGTGCTTCAACAGCGTTTTTTAGAATATTCATAAAGACCCGTTGCATTGCTAACGCATCAAAGAGGAGCGATGGAATAGCTTCTGTACAAGAGTAAGTAAATGCAATGTGTGGATATGTTGTTGAAAAGAACTGTATATTTTCTTTTAGAGTTTGTTCTATATTCCCAATTGTCCGAACAATTTCTGGGAGACGGGCAAAGCGAGAAAACTCTGTTACAAGTTGCTGTAAGTGTTCTACATGATAAATTATCTGATTTGTACAATCTGAGAAGACCGGATCTTCAATTACACTCGCATAACGCTTCATCAATCTCTGTGCTGAAAGCTTAATTGGAGTAAGAGGATTTTTTATTTCATGAGCAATTCTACGAGCTACCTCTCTCCATGCTTCTATTCTGTAATTTTTATCCAATTCTGTAATATCGTCAACAACAAGTATTCTCCCTTTATATGATGAAAATAGAGGAAGTGCAAGTGCTATGACAAGAAATTTCTTTTCCTCTTCGCCTACTTTAAGTGTTATTTGTTGTTGCCACCTTTTTTCACCTTTATCTAATATCGATTGCATCTCTTCATAGACAGGCATGAACTCTTTAGGAATAAAAGACTTTAATCGTTTGCCTACTAAATCACTACTCTGTACTCCAAAGACATGAGAAATAGGACGATTCACTCTCTCAATAATACCATGTGCATCAATAGCAATAATCCCAGTTGTGATATTTTCTATAATGGTTTCGATATGTGCTTTTTGAACTTCAATTTCTCTATTATTACGTTCAAGATTTGTATTTGCTAAGATAAGTTTACTATGACTTTGGGATAATTCCTTAGCCATAGCATTAAACGATGTAACAAGCATTTGCATTTCTTCAGGCATATTTTGTTCAGTAAGTACTATATCTAATTCTCCTTGAGATATCTTCTCAAAAGCTTTTGCTAAATCAACAATAGGAGCAGTTAATTCACGAGATATCCGTAATCCATACCATGTAGAACCAAAAATAATCAGTAACGTAAGTATACCTAAGAGGTAAAAAAAGGAAATTTTAATTGGATTTTTATATGCGTAGACTTTTTTATAATCGACAACACCAGTAATAATCTCTCTTTGTGCTTCTGTAAAGCCTCGCCCGACAACTTTAGCAAGAATAAGATATCCTTCTTGCATACGACTTTCCTGCACTGGACCTAGGAAATTATCGAGAGCCTCACTTGTATATAGTACTTTTTGTACAAAAACAATATAGTCTTGCTGACTGACATCCTCAAGAAATGAAATAGTCTGTACTACTCCAAAATCTGTTTCTTGAAGTGTTGGAATTATATTTGTAAGAAGAGCTTCTTCTAACTCTGATATAGGAAATACTGATAGA
>CAMWXW010000113.1 GCA_947178315.1 uncultured Desulfovibrionaceae bacterium
AAAGTACAATATCTATAAATACTATTCCATACGCAAAAAGGAATTAATTATATCCACATATCCTTTTGTCTTATCATAAGTAGAGAGAGTAAATGTCCCACGTTGTACCTGATATTCATGCTTCACACATGCTTCTATAGAAGTAAATTCCTTTGTGAGTGCTTTATCAGTAAATGTATCTAAAACAAAGCGTTCTTTATCTGTCAGAGGCTTTGTCTTTGAGAAAATAAGGGATACATTCGTCAATGTGATATTATTTTTTTCAAGAAATTTCTCTTTTGCCTCTCTCCCCTTCTCTCCGAGATAATCTTTATTCATACAGTAGTCAAGTCCCTTGATTACAAAAGCAGATACCCCTTGAATCATATATGCAGCATTACGTACCTCATCAATAGCAGTATCTTCTTTAGTTTCTCCAAAAATAACTTCAACTGCTATCTTAAATGCATCAACAAAGTCACCAGAACGAGGTAGGTTATCTTCAGAATAGCGAGATAGGATACGTTTTCTTCCTTCTTTATACTCTCTACCCTCTTTCTTTTTTTCTTGTTTTTGTTGCTCTTGTACATCCTCGATTTGTAAAATAGAATTTATATCCTCTACAATATCTCGAGAATATACAACTGAAGTATACGATAATAGTATACCTATAACTATGAATAGATATTTACTTCTTTTCATGCAACACACCCCTCTAAAATACTATTCTCATAATCAATAGAATAGAGCTATGCCACTATGATATTGTATCTAACAATATCTCACACAAACTCATATACAACATGTAACGATTCTTAACACATAGTGCATTAGGAGATGAGAAAAATGATATTATAACTATAAAAAGCGAAGTGTTGGCTTTGTAGTACAATACATATGTTTATATAATAGCTCTGTAAAGTAACAGATCGATTCTTGCTCCATCTCACCAAAGGAATATCGTAAACATGAGTAGTATTCCTTAAGTAACTTATCTGTTAATCCAGTGCTTTCTTTAGCATTCTTGTAGATTATTGCTCTATTTTCTTCACTCCAATCACGGGCAGAGTAAAAAGGAAGAGCAATTTCCTTATTATATTGAGTAGTGTGAGGAACTACCCATAGTGCAAAAACAAAAGGAAGTGATGTCCATCGATACCAGACTTCACCAAGATCATAGATATACGGATATGTTGTTATCTCACGCTCTCGAAGTGCGCTATCACCAATAAGGAGAACAGCACTATAATCATGACTCATTTCTTTAGTAAGAGAAATATATTCTGGAGTAAGAGAATAACGTTCTGCTAACAGAACTTGTAAAAGTAATATAGATGTATCGCTCTCTGTTGTAAGTGCAATTTTCTTTCTATCAAGCTCTTCTATTGGAACATGTGAAAATAGAAGGACACTCATAACACTCCCCATACAAGAGATTGAAAGATCTGGAATGATACGATATTGAGAAGAATAACGGATATATTCAACAGAAGAGACTGGTGAAAGATCTAATCCACCCTCATGTATTTTTTTATTGAGTTCTGCAGGAGGAGCATAGATAAAATGAAATGAGTGCTTAACTATTCCTTGCTCAAGGGGATAATAGAGAGGAAGAACATTGATATACGATATCCTACCACATTGTATAGAGTGCATATTCATATATAGCAACTCATAGTAAGGCAAAAGAAAAGAAATATTATAGAAAATAACTCTATTACAATGTTTGGTATAAAAGAAGATATCACATTACTTCCGTTCATACTTATCCTCTAATCTCACAATATCATCTTCTCCTAGATATGCACCTGTTTGCACTTCAATAATTTGAAGAGGTATTTTACCCGGATTTTCAAGGCGATGGATTGTACCAAGTGGTATATAAGTAGATTGATCTTCATGAAGAACAATGACATCATCTCCATTATAGATTTTCCCAGTTCCTTGTACAACAATCCAATGTTCTGCCCTATGGTAATGAAGCTGTAATGATAAGCTCTCTCCAGGATTTACTGTGATACACTTCACTTGAAAACGGTCTGCAAAGTGTATAGTTTCATACTGTCCCCACGGCCTATGGACAATATGGTGTTTATGAACAACTTCATATCTATGTTGTTTTAGATATTCGACTAGCTTTTTTATATCTTGTGCATTTTCTCTATTTGCAACAAGAAGAGCATCAGGGGTTTCTATAATCAAGAGATTGTCTACCCCAAGAGTTGTTATCATTTTTTTTGTGCTATGAATATATGAATTTGTTGTTTCCATAGCAACAACATTACCTATACATACGTTATTATCATCATCTTTTTCATGTAATGCGTAGAGGGCATTAAATGAACCTATATCACTCCATTCTACTTCAAATGGCAACATCGCTCGATGAGGAGTTTTTTCCATAATTGCATAGTCTATAGAGTCGCTAGGAACTTTAGAGAATGTGTTGGTTTCAATAAAAATTTTATTTCCTTTTCGTATGCTTTGCTCTGCACAGACTATACACGCTTGTAATATATCCTGTGCATATTCCTCCATAGCATCAAGCCATGTTTGTGCTGTCATCATGAACATACCTGAGTTCCAATAATATTCCTGTGTTGCAAGATATTCTTGTGCTTTTTCATAGCTTGGTTTTTCGACAAAGGCATTGACTTCAAAAAGCCCGTTATGTAATTCATTTCCTCTATGAATATATCCATATCCTGTTTCTGGAACGCTAGGAACAATGCCAAAGCAGACTATTGTATTCTTTTGAGCTTGCTCATATGCTGTGAGTACATGAGAGGAGAAATGTTCTGTATGCTGAATATGGTGATCTGCTGGGACAACAAAAAATGTAGGATTATATTCTCTAAAGAAAAGAGCAGCCATAGTAATAGCTGGAGCAGTATTTCTAGCAACTGGCTCAAAGATAATTGAATACTCTGAATTTAGAGTATGAGCTTCTTTTTCCACTATAGAACGATGATTTTCATTTGCTATAAGGATAGTATGAGATACTTGTAAGTCATTGATTCTATCTATAGTATATTGTAGAGGACTTCGCTCTGAAAAAAGTGAAATAAATTGCTTTGGCTTATCTGTTCTGGAAAGAGGCCATAATCTGGTACCACTACCACCGCATAGTATAAGTGGAAATAGTTTCATGAATCCTCCATATACATTCTATAGAAAACTAAAGAAAGCATAGTATAGTTCTCATATAGTAACAAAAAAGAGGAGAAGTATCAAGATTTTATATTGATTACTGCAAACAAAAGAAGGAATATATAGAGAGTATCTGCTGAATAATTAGTAAGTGATTCCAATAAGTAAACAGATATTATAT
>CAMWXW010000114.1 GCA_947178315.1 uncultured Desulfovibrionaceae bacterium
GGACTAACACCAAAAGAAGTAGAAATTCCAGATGAAGTAATAGAAAAAACTATTCTTGAGTATACAAGAGAGGCAGGATTACGAAAATTAGAACAGGTATTAGCAACAATTTGTAGAAAAATAGCACATCGAAAAACAATGGGTAAAAAAGCCTATCCTATTATTACTCCTGAGATATTACAAAAGCTTCTTGGAGCACCACGTTATCTCGACGAAGAAACAGATAAGCAACCACTCCCTGGGTTAGCTACAGGATTAGCTTGGACATCTGTTGGCGGTGAAGTCTTACAAGTTGAAACTAATATCGTTAAAGGAAAAGGGAAGCTTATACTCACAGGACAATTAGGTGATGTGATGAAAGAAAGTGCGCAAGCTGCAGTAAGCTATCTACGTTCCAAAGCTAAAGAGTTAAAACTACCTTTAGACTTTAGTGAAAAATCAGATATTCATATCCATGTTCCCGCTGGAGCTGTTCCTAAAGACGGTCCATCTGCTGGAATTACAATTACAAGCTCACTTCTTTCTGCACTTACAGGAGAGCCAGTAAATCAAGACTTCTGTATGACAGGAGAAATTACTCTGCGAGGTCGAATTCTCCCAGTAGGAGGAATAAAAGAGAAAATACTTGCTGGTGTTACTAAGAATATCCACAACGTACTGATTCCAAAACAGAATACAAAAGATTTAGAAGAAATTCCTAAAGAACTCCTTAGTAAAATCAATGTATACCCTATTGCTCATATTGATGAAGCCCTCCCACTCTTATTTGGGAAGAAATATGGTAAATCTCATGTCTCTCCTGTTTCTCTTACATCTATATATCCAGAAGAGCATGATGAAGAAATCATAGAGCAAAAAAAGCCTTCTCGTACTACAAAGAAGACTACAAATACAAAAGTACAAGCTTCATCACGTTCATCAATAACAAAGACAGCTAAAATAAAGTCAAAAACAACAAAAGCATCTACTAAAACAAAGAAAAAGTAAAATAAAGGGATTGCCTACTCTATACAAAGAAATGAGCAATCCCTTCATTTATGTATCCTATTGAGGTGTTCTTTCACGTAAAATTGTATCTACAATACCAAGAGAAGTAAGTCTATCTTTAAATGAATTAAATTGTGATACTGTTCCAGTAAACGTTGTATACACTCTATACCATGAAACATCATTCTTTGAAGCCTCTACAATTTCTGTAGGGATATTTTCTTGTTGCAACTTATCCCTATATTCCTCAGCACTTTTTCGTTGCTTTACAGCAAGTAATTGCAATGAGAATTTATATTTTTGCTCACGTGAGAGTTCTGCATGCTGTATGATATTTGTATGTACTACTTCTGGTGTGGGAGCTTGTACATTTAGCTTTTTATCTTTTTCTACAACATTCATATCATTGGGAACAACAATAGGTGTATTTGATTTCTGGAGTATTGTAGAATATGTAAGCTCATTTTCTGTAACTGGAATCACTCCACTACTACTATTCTCTTGTTCTGGCAATATAGAAGTAAGAAAAGGAAGTGTTGATTGTGGAGCTTCATTTTGTCCAAAAGAAAATCCTAAAAAGAAAATCCATACAACACTAATACACCAAAATACAATATATGTAGCTGGTTTTAAGAATAAGGAAAACTTCATTTACATTTCCTCTGGAGTAGAAACACCTAATAACATAAGTCCAACAAAAATACATTCTTGTACTTTCTTACATAGCCGTAGTCGTATACAGGAGAGAGTAGGATTTTTACTAGAGCATAATGGATACCGTGCATAATAGCGATGGAATAACTCTGCTATAGATGTGAGAAACTGTGTAAGATAATGTGGACTTGCATTTTGAATACACTGTTCAATACACTTTGGGAAATCAAGCAAGTGTTTAATGAGTGCAATTTCTTCTGGTTCAATCAATGTATCAGATACAGGAGTATGATATATTGACTCTTGAGAAATTTCTGTATGGTATCGCTTTAATAATGAATGTATTCTTGCATGTGCATATTGTACATAATATACAGGATTATCCATAGTCTTTTTTGCAACAAGAGAGAGGTCAAACTCAAGCGGTGAGTCACTTCTTCGTGAAAGGAATATAAAGCGAGCAGCATCAACACCGATTTCTTCTATCAATTCATGAAGCGTCTCAAACATACCTGCACGGGTAGACATAGAAAGAGGCTTTCCATCTTTTAATAAAGAAACAAGCTGAATAAGTGGGATATGTAGCTGTACAGGGTGATTCGAAAGTGCTTCTACAGCTGCTTCTAATCTACGCACATAACCATGATGATCAGCTCCTACAACATCAAAGAGAATACTATAGCCTCGTTGTAATTTATCTGCATGATATGCGATATCGGAAGCAAAATAAGTATGTGAACCATCTTGTCTTGTGATTACTCTATCTTTATCATCTCCAAAACGTGTGCTCTCAAACCACAAAGCCCCCTCTTTTTCATAGAGAAAACCCTTCTCTCGTAGTATCTGTAATGCATCTTCAATCTTATGCTCTGTCACCAATGTAGACTCATAAAACCATCTATCATGCTCTACCCTAAAGCGAATGAGATCTTCTTGAATTGACTTGATAATACTTTGTGTTGCATACTCTTGACACTTGACTATTGCCTCTTCCTCATTCATGGTATAGAGAGAGGGCATAACAGCATCTAAAGATTTTGCTATATCAATAATATAGTCACCTCTATAATATTCTTCAGGAAATATCGTTGGTAAAGAATGTAATTCTCGTAATCGTAAGTAGACAGAATATCCAAGCATATGCATCTGTTTTCCTGCATCATTAACGTAATACTCAGTCTCAACAGAATAGCCGGCATACTCAAATATTCTTCGCAAGGCATCACCAAAAGCTGCACCTCGAGCGTGTCCTATATGTAACGGCCCCGTTGGATTTGCAGAAACAAATTCTATCAAGACACGTTCATCATGCTTTTGAGGAGTAAAGAGAGCTGTATGTTCCATATCAAGAAATCGCCGATGCCAATACTCTTTACTAAAACGAATATTGATAAATCCCGCACCTGCAATAGAAACTTCCTCTATATCTTCTTCTTTTTCTATATAGGGAATAATAGACTCAGCAAATGTACGAGGGTTTTTCTTGTATTCTTTTGCAAGAACCATAGCGATATTGGTAGAAATATCACCAAATTCTTCATTTTTAGGTGGCTCTATAATCACTTTATCTGGATACTGTATATCAAGTGATTGCAATGCATTTCTTACTATAGACTCTATATACTCTCTCACAATCATACCTCTATGACAAATATAT
>CAMWXW010000115.1 GCA_947178315.1 uncultured Desulfovibrionaceae bacterium
GTATCATATAAAATTGAGTCTTGTTCTTGCAGAGCAAATGATTCTATGATATTATAAAGATATATAATATAAGCTTTTTTCGTTGAGAGATAATAAATCTTATAGTACACTTGTGAGGAAATACGTGTTTGGATTTGAGAATAGAATAGCAGAGTATATACTACATCTATGTTCTCTTTCTACAGAGAGTTCACTTGGAAAAGCACTTCATTTCTTTATTTCTGACTCTATTTCTATTTTTATTCTCTTATATCTCTCTACCTTCTTTATTTCGCTCTTTCGTTCTCAACTTTCTGCAGAGAGAGTAGAGTATTATCTTCGTGGAAAATCAAAATGGTATGGGTATACTCTCGCAACATTGCTTGGTATTGTCACTCCTTTTTGCTCATGTTCCTCTATTCCTCTTTTTATGAGTTTTCTTGCTTCTCGAATACCATTTGGTGTAAGTATGTCTTTCCTTATAGCTTCTCCTCTTGTCAGTGAAATTGCTGCCATTATGCTTTTTGGTATGGAGGGAGCGGGATTACTTGTTGCTCTTGTCTATATCACAACAGGATCTCTTATCGCTATTCTAGCAGGCTTTTTGTGTGATACGTTCAATATACAGCGATTTTTACGCTATATGCCATTCCCTACAAGTCCACAGTATTCAGAGGGAGCTTCAAAGAAAGAGAAGATTATACAGACTATACGTTATGCTCATGATTTTGCGTTTGAACTTATACAATCTACAGCATTATATATTATTATAGGTCTTTGTATTGGCGCTCTTATGTATGGATATCTTCCTCAAGATATCTTCTCAGAATATTTAGGAAGAGATAATCCTTTTGCGTTACCTATTGCTGTCTTAATAGGAATTCCACTGTATGCAAATCATGGAGGAGTTGTTCCTATTATACAGGTATTATTGTTACGAGATGTTCCTCTTGGTACGGCTCTTGTTGTACTCATGAGTGTGACGGCTCTTTCATTACCAGAACTCATTATGTTACGCAGAGTATTTACCTATAAGCTTCTTTTTCTTTTTGTACTCTTCTTATTTTTTGCATTTATTCTCAGTGGATATATTATCAATATATTAGAGTATCTAGTTCTTTAAGAAAGATAATACTATCTTTTGAGCTATATTTATGTTGCTAGTTATTCTTCGTCTTCTGGTTTTTGATTTGTTACGTTATATTTTATCCAGTTTAGATAATCTGCACTTCCTTGTATAATAGGGAGGACAATGTATTCTGGTACAACATATGAGTGCTCATCTCGAAGGAGAGCGTAGATTTCATCAATATGGTGTTCCATAGTATGTAATAAAAGAAGATATTCCTTTTTTTTGTTTATTTTGCCATTCCATATGTACGTCGATGTAATCTTTGGTATGCTCTGCACAGATGCGACGAGATGAGATGTGATGAAAAGAGTAGTGAGTCGCTCACTTTCTTCCTGATTGTCTGTTGTTATTTGTATTTGTACATAGTTATTGTTCATAGTTACTCACCTCTCATAGAGTATACTTTATTGCTATGTGAAAGTAAAAGATTATAGAAAATATCTAGTCTTATATCATTGCTTTTGATTATTCAGTAATGTTACAAAGTACAAAATGTATAAGCAAGATGATAAAACTCTTCACACCCTTGCTGTAATCTCTTCATATCAACATAAGAACTATTACATGTAAAACATAATGTAGCGATTCCATCTTGTATCATGTAGCCTACATTGTAGTGTACAGGTAGTTCTCTTATATAGAAGAAGTGTTTGATATAAGGAGAACTTCCTATATTCGATGTTACAAGATAATCACTGTCTAACTGTTCAAACTCTGGTGTTGTGAAAAAAGTATGTGCTTGTGTCCCTTGTGTGAGATGTGCAAGAAGCGAAAAGAGTCGAGAAAAATAGCGTCCTTGTTGGCATAGAGTAATTCTGCGTTTATGTTCATTGCATACTGTTTTCATGAGACTATCATTCCATTCTTTAGTAGTGTAGAGAGTTTCTATATATGCAAGACTTTCACAACTTACAGGACGAAGTGCCTCAACACGAGCATCTTCGTGTGCTTTGATACGTACAGGTTCATATACAGAAGAAAGAAAACCATGTATCGTATATAAAGCATACTGAAGCATACATTGAATAAAGGCATCAGTAGGATAGTGATTACGAATAGTACGGATATCGAAGCGTAGTATCAGTGTAGTGAGTGAGGAAGCGATATCCATAGCTTTCTGTTTATATTGTTCAAGGAGTATGTGTTGTTCCTTTGTATATGGTAAAGAAAGTGCTGTATATCTACATGGAGTATGCTTGTGAGATATATCTATACAATCTTTATAAAGCATATAATACGATGCAAGTTGTTCTAAGAATGCAACAGCAGTCGTGCCATCAACATAGGTATGCTCAAAATAGCCTGTTATCTCTTTATTTTTCCAGATAAGAAGCGAACATGAGGAATACGCCCACACGGGAGATGATATCGGGTAGGAGATAGATGTATATTCTTCTTCTGTATATTCTGTATCACATAATACAAGAGTGAATTGAGCGTTTTGTATAGTTTCAAGGAAATGATGATTTTCTGGGGACTGCATGTATTGTGAGATATAGTCAACAACAACATCACTTCCCATGTAGGAGACATAGCATACTAGTGAGCTTTCTCCTCTTTTTTCCTTAACAATTGTTTTTAGCATTTCATAAATAGCTTCTCTACTATAAAGAGTGCCAGATTCATCAAAAAATGGTATACAATAGAAATTTCCATTATGATGAATGAGATAATGCGTCATATTAGTAGTATGTTGTATTGTATCAGAGTGTGAATGAGCTATTTTACATACCCCAAAACATGTCTGTATGGATTGATGTTGTCCTTGTACTATTACAGCATTACATAGCTGTATCATTGCATATATAATATAGGTTGTATATTCTATGAATGTATATGTATTCTCAGTATCTAGTGAGTGTATATGTATACCAAAATTGCTTGTAAGTGGGAGTGGTTCACGTAAAGCACAGTATTCTTCAATCATACGCTGATTATTATAATGTGTCTGTGATATATTTATGTATTCTTTGATACGGTTGTTTAGTACATCACTATATTTTTGTTTATAGTCTTCTATGTATAAATGTAATGATTTCGCTTTCTCTTCGTCTATAAGGGGGAGAATTGCTTTATAATATTCTTCGAATAATGAATCAAGAGAAGGAATGTCTTTCATAATAGGACTCTCTTTGTAGTCAGTATAGTAGTAGAATGCTATAC
>CAMWXW010000116.1 GCA_947178315.1 uncultured Desulfovibrionaceae bacterium
TGCATGTAGTGTTCGTTCATGAAGAATATGTTTATTAGAATATCCTTTGTAATATCGTGGAAAAATACTTCGCAATCTAACAAGCGCTCGCTGTTCAGGCATATATTGTTGTAAGTAGGTAAGATGACATCGTACTACTTCTTGTATTTTTGCTCTTATGTACTGTTTTCCTTGCATAAGTGCTGTATATTCCTCAAATATAGCCGGATTTGAAAGAGCGCCTCGAGCAAAAAGAACTGTTGCTGCTTGAGTATGAGTCATACATTTATATGCATCTTGAGCAGTAAAGAGATCTCCACTGGCTATAATAGGGATAGAAACAGATTCTACTAATTGTTTGATTTTATCCCAATCTGCAACACCACTGTAACCTTGTTTTGCATAACGAGGGTGTATTGTAATCCAAGCAACACCAGCATCTTCAAGCATCTTCCCTACTGTAAGATAGTTTTCTTGTTCTTGATTCCAACCAAGACGAATTTTTATCCCGATATTCCCTTCACCAGCTTCTTCTACCATAGCTTTTGCAATAGAATATAAGTGAGAAGGTTCTTTAAGGAGTGCTGCACCACTTCCTGTTTTTACTACTTTAGGAACAGAACAGCCTACATTGAGATCAAAGGCACTAAATCCTTGCTTTTGAAGTGCATGAATACTTGAGCGAATATTATCTGGATCGTTACCAAATAATTGGACGACAAGAGGATTATCATTTTCTTCTGTTCTGAGCAATTCTTGTGTGGTAGCATTGTTATATTCAATACCTTTTGCACTTACCATTTCTGTAAATGCTAATGATGCACCGTATTTTCTGCATACGAGGCGAAATGCGATATCAGAGTAACCAGCAAGAGGTGCTAACCATGGAGCATCTTTTTTAATAGTCTTGACCATCATGATTCTAACTCCTGTACATATCTATCAAGCTCTTCTATGAAAATAGGGAGGATATTCTCATTTCCATTTACACTTCGTATGACAATACCTTTTTTGAAAATGATACCTTTATCTTTTCCTCCAGCAACACCGATATCTGCAGATTTTGCTTCTCCCAGACCATTCACAGGACAGCCCATAACAGCAATAGTAAACGAGTGTTTTATTTTCTTTGCATGCTCTTCGACTCCTGCAACAAGCTCCATGAGATCAATTTCTGTTCTTCCACATGTAGGACATGATATGATATTAGGGCCTTGATGTTGGATATCGAGAGAAGAAAGTATATCCCATGCTACACGGACTTCTTCTACAGGATCCGCAGTGAGAGAAACACGTAAGGTGTCTCCAATGCCAAGAGCGAGGAGCATGCCTATACCAATTGATGACTTGACTGTTCCTCTACGCAATGTTCCAGCTTCTGTAATTCCTATGTGTAATGGATAATCACACTTTTCTGAAAGCATTTGATATGCTGTAACTGTTTCACTCACATTGCTCGATTTAAGTGATATCTTGATATCATAAAAATCAAGTTCTTCTAAGATAGCAACATGCTCTAATGCACTCATAACCATAGCTTGTGGTGTGATTCCGTATTGTGCAATGATGTGTCTTTCTAATGAACCTCCATTTACACCAATTCGTATTGGAATATGTTTCTCTTTGCATGCTGTTACAAGCTCTTTTACATGTGCCTTATTTGCTAATGTTCCTGGATTTATTCGTATCCCAGCAATACCATTTGCAATAGAGGTGAGGGCAAGAGTATAATCAAAGTGAATGTCAGCAATAAGTGGAACACGAGAATATTGTACAAGTTCTGCAACAGCTTGTGCAGACTGTTTATCTGGAACAGCAATACGAACAACATGGCAACCTGCATTAGCTAGGGATTCTATTTGTGAGAGTGTTGCCTCTATATCATGCGTAAATGTTGTTGTCATACTCTGTACAACAATCGGAGCTCCTCCTCCTATTGGAATAGTATCTATATATAATTGACGTGTTTGTTTGCGTTGTATTGGAAAAATCATACATATACCTCATTTATTGTGATATATCTAGTACTCCATAGCTTATGCATATGAAGAGAGATATATTGTGAAGGAATGTACTGCTATGAAAGAGAGTAGATAGCAATGTACTACTATATTGATAATCATATGTGAAGTCAAGTTCTCGTTGTATCTGAATTTCTTCTCTGTTCATTGTTTTCTTGTAAGTAGGAAGTGGGTGGCATCTTATGTTTCAAAACGACACGATAGTATTACTTGCCTGATATTGTTAATGATATTCTCTTAGAAAGTATATTACATCTATTATATTTCTTACACCGATGGGCTTGCAAAAGTATATATGATGATGTATACTGCGTCAATTCCATTCTAAATTATACTGAGTTAAAGAATATCTTACTTGGTAATAGTCTTTTCATACATAATGAGGACATATCTCATTCATTGTGTCTATTTTATATAGTGTAGAAGTATATATATTTATATTACTTGTTGTGATAGAACATGAGGAATCATGTATGGATATATTATGTGAATAATAAGGAGATGTATTATGGATATGATAGAAAACGTGTTATTACAACGCAGTAGTGTTCGGAGTTATGATAATACTAAAAAAATTCCTCAAAAGGATATGGATACAATCCTACGAGCAATACAGCAATCCCCAACATATATATCAGGACAACAATACTCTGTGATTGTAATAGATGATGAACAGAAGAAAAAAGATATGTTTGAGTGGACAACAGGGCGTTCTGGCGAAGGACAACAACATATTCTAGATTGTTCAGCATTCCTCCTTTTTCTTATAGACTTTAATAAAATTTCTCGTATCTCAGCCTATGAGAATATGCCTTTAGAGATAACAAATTATATGGAAGGTTTATTTATTGGAACTGTTGATGTCGGGATTGGTGCAGAGGCAGCAACAGTATGTGCTGAATCATTAGGATATGGTACAGTTGCAATTGGGGCAGTACGTCGTTGTGTGAAGGAAATAATACAAGGATACAATTTACCTAAGTATACGTTCCCTCTTCTTGGGCTTTGTATAGGATATCCCAAAGAACACTTAGGCCCCAAGCCTCGATTAGCCATGAATACATTTGCTCACTATAATGAATATAAATTACATGATTTTGAAAAGGCTATTGAAGAAGAAAATAAAGCTATCAGTGTGTATTATGGTAATGATGAGGGAGATCAAGCATGGTCTCGTTTTGTTGCTAGCTTTTATGAAAAAGGCTATTGGAAAAACCTCTCTTCTCTCTATAAAGAGCAGGGTTTTGATATAAAATAGTAAATATTGAAT
>CAMWXW010000117.1 GCA_947178315.1 uncultured Desulfovibrionaceae bacterium
GTTACTTTCCTGACTAAAATTTGTATTGTTAAGAAATCTTCCTCGATTCAATCGTAATTTATAGATAAAGTCTGTATCAACTTCATCAACAAGACGAAATGTTATCAGCTTTGATAAAATTTGTATCATAAAATAGCACTCAATAGTAGAATTATAATCAAAGGCTATACCTTCTCTCATGCAACAGAAAGTGATACAAAAATAATACCACGCTCGTCTGTAAAAATATATTACTGTTTTTCTTTTCTATCTTCTTTATATACTTGATAACGTAATACTTTTGTCACGACTCCATTATGGTATACCATTTTTTTAGCTAACATTCCGTTCTGACTATATATATACCATGTTCCTTGCAATAAGCCATTGATAAATTGACCCTTAAGAGCCACAGCTCCTGTGCTATGATTTGTAATCCAAGTCCCTTCTTGCACACCATTTCTATATTCACCTTTTATCTTTACCTGACCTCCTTCAAAATACTCTGTATAATCGTCTACCATTTTTCCATTGCGAATATTTCCTTTTGATTTAATCCTCCCTGATGGATATGTTGATATCACTACTCCTGTATATGGAATATTCATATTATTCTTATACAACAGACCATCTTTTTTCTTCTTTAACTCTTGAAGCGTAGCTGTTGGTATAACTATATCTTGTATAGTCTTCTTATCCGAGTGAGTTGAGCATGAAATAAGAGAACACAAGATTCCAATATAGAGAGTCATTCTACAAATATTCACAGATACCTCCAAACCTTATTCTGAATAGAGCCTATTGCATTATATATCGAATTAAGTTATTCTTTTATTAGTCTATCTTCTATATAATTAACATATAGGACTTCTAAAAACATATCGAGGAGGATATATGATAAATAGACTATTTCATATTGTTGCTCTTACAATGTGTACGATGTTTTTCTTCACATCTATAACCTATGCTAAGCCAACTGTGTACATATTGGCTACAGGAGGGACAATAGCTGGAGCTGGAACATCAAGTACGCAAAAAACAGAGTATAAATCTGGTTCAGTACTCATTAACACATTGCTCAACGCACTCCCAGAAGATATTAAAGAGATAGCTAATCTCCAAGCAGAGCAAGTATTTAAAATTGGTAGCCAAAACATGCAACCAGAGTATTGGCTCACACTTGCCAAAAAAGTAAATTCTCTTGTTGCAAGTAAAGAAGTAGATGCTGTTGTCATCACACATGGAACTGATACTCTTGAAGAAACTGCTCTTTTTCTAAACCTCACTGTACAGACTACAAAACCAATTATACTTGTTGGAGCAATGCGTTCTTCTACAAGTTTAAGTGCAGATGGTCCTAAAAATCTATATGA
This sequence comes from uncultured Desulfovibrionaceae bacterium, assembly GCA_947178315.1. Classification (GTDB taxonomy): domain Bacteria; phylum Desulfobacterota; class Desulfovibrionia; order Desulfovibrionales; family Desulfovibrionaceae; genus CAMWXW01. The sequence goes on from CAMWXW010000117.1 coordinate 1,353, forward strand.
TGCTATTGTTGTTGCAGCTAATCCACAATCTGCAAATAGAGGTGTATTAGCTGTAATGAATGATACTATCTTAAGTGCTAGTGACATCATGAAGTCTGACACTACAGCTGTTCAAACATTCACAGGTATAAATACAAGTGCTATTGGTAAAGTGTGGGGAAAAAATGTTTTCTATCTCAATACTGTTGAAAAAAGAAAATATTCAACAACGCCTCCTTTCCCAATTACTTCTATAAAAGCCTTACCTCAAGTAGATATCTTATATGGTTATGCTGGTGCAACAGGAAAAGCTGTTGATTCTGCTGTTGCAAATGGTGCACAAGCAATTGTATACGCTGGAGTAGGGAATGGAAACTTTAGCGATAGTGTTGAAAAATCACTTATCAATGCTTCTAAAAAAGGTGTAGTTATCGTCCGTTCTTCTCGTGTACCATACGGTGCAACGACACAATGGAATGAAGTTGATGATGAGAAATATGGTTTTATAGCATCTTGGTGGAATAATCCACAAAGAGCTCGTATTATCATCATGCTTGGGCTTACAAAAACAAAGAATAAACAAGAATTACAAAAGATGATGTTAGAATATTAATCACCTATCAAGTAATATAAGATAGCAGAGTATACTTCGCCTCTTTTTATTATATCTTTCGACAAGACTAGCTAGAGAGTGCTTTACTTTAGTGCATATCCTATATATACTATATACATATTATCTCTTTAGGAATACTATGTTTATCACAATAGAAGGATGCGAAGGGGCAGGGAAAACCTCTGCTATCCAAATCATACAAGAGTTCTTAAAAACACAAAATATCTCGTGCCTCACAACAAGAGAGCCGGGAGGTACTACTTTTGGTACTACATTACGTTCCTTGCTCTTATCAAAAAATACAGAATATATCCCTCCATACACAGAACTTTTTCTCTATTTAGCAGATAGACATCATCATGTTCACACTGTGATTAAGCCTGCATTACAACAAGGATATATTGTAGTATGTGATAGGTTTATAGATTCAACCATTGCGTATCAAGGGTACGCTAGAGGGCTTCCACTTGATACAATAGAGCAACTCAATATGATTGCTACAGAAGGATTACTCCCAGATTATACTTTTTTCCTCGATGTAGATCCCTGTATTGGACTTGAGAGAGCTCGTAGACGTTCACTTATAGATAGTGTAAGTCAAGAGGAGTCCCGTTTTGAAAACGAAGAACTTGTCTTTCATCAAACATTATCTCGAGCATATAAACTCATGGCAGAGAATGTATCTCGTTTTATCACCATAGATGCCAACAATCCAGTAGATGTTGTTAAACAAGAGATTATATATCATCTACAAAATATACTATAACTTATACACTCAATTGTATTTCTTAACATAGAGTCTGTAGAGTAAATATAGCTTTAGAGAGAATTGCATTCCTTTGGAGTAATTTCAGTAGAAAATATCTCTTGTGAATCTCTATCAAGATATACATATTTTGCAGTATAACCACTATCACGAAATGCAATCATAATATCAGAGTTTGCACAATATGTCTTTAGAATTTCTTTTCTAAACGCTTTTTGTAATTCTGCAACCTTAATTTCTAACTTCTGTTTTGTAAGCAATCCATATGTATATTGTATGCTACTATCTTGCAATTGGACATTGCGTAATTCTGTCTCAGAATCTAACTGTATAGGTAACTTCTCATTAAGAAGAGCAATTGCTGTTGCATAATCTTTATGAGTAATTGTATGCTCACTCTCCTTAAAAAAGGTAGTCTTAATAAAATATATCACTAAGAAGAGTGCTAAAAATATCAAAACGGTTTTTGTTTTTCTCATAGGAGAGATATACTGCATAGAATACTCCATTCTTCTAATATGGATTGAGTATTTTTATATATGTATATAG
>CAMWXW010000118.1 GCA_947178315.1 uncultured Desulfovibrionaceae bacterium
ATTTACACTCGCCCTGCTTTTCAGATTTTTTTATCAAAATTGTTATTGCTACAGGTGTACGAGAACCTTCTCCAAAGATACCACCACCTTCTTTTCTCCTATTCTCTCCAGAACCATGAGCATCACCCCGTAAATTTAAACAATATATACTTGAAAATTCTTTATACAAACACTTCCGTATTCCATCCATAGAGTTACTTTTGATAAAACTTCCATTTGTTACAAAAGCTACTATCCCATTTTTACTTCCATTCTTTACTATCCTATCACTTGCCCAACGTATTGCTTGAATATAACTATCATATATCCCTCTCTTAGAAGAAACATCAGAAAGCTTAATATAGGTATTTTCTATACGGCTTGCCAATTGCTCATACTTAAGGTTTTGATTATTATCATTAGCACTTTTCTGTCCTATAGAATACGGAGGATTCCCTACAATTACAGTGATTGGGCTTTTCTTTTGTTTTTTTAATCGCTCATTATTCTCTGGCAATAATTCTTCTATCATTGCTTCTGATGTATCTTCTGTAACACCCTCATACATATTAAAAGTATCTGTCAATACAGAACCATTAAAAGGAATATAGTTCTCTTTACCTGTTTGATAATGATAGGCATTTTCTATATTGATTGTAGCTATATAATATGCTAGCAAAATAATTTCATTGGCAAAAATTTCATGTTTATATTTATAGAGGAAGTCTTTATTTTTAATAAGTCCACTTTGTAACAATCGCACTATAAATGTTCCTGTTCCTGTAAATGGATCTAATACCTGTACATTTTTATTAGAAAAGGACGTATCAAACTCTGTTTGTAATACATGCTCTACCGAGTGAATAATAAAATCCACCACCTCTAATGGAGTATAGACTATACCTAGCCTCTCTGCTGTTTTAGGAAAAGCTTTTCTAAAAAAGTTATCATACAATTCTATGATAACTTTTTGCTTCCCTTCCATATTATCTATACCTCTTACTCGAAGTTTAACATCTTCATAAAATTGCTCTAATGATTCTACCTCCCCTTCAATATCTTTTTGAATAATTTTCATAACAACATCTAATGATTTTGAAACTGGATTATTACGTGTAAAACTATAACCTTCAAAAATAGCATCGAATACTGGCTTTGTAATACTGTGTTGAGCTAACATTTCTATTACATCATCTTCTTTAATAGAATCGTTGATATTTTTATGAAGACCATTGAGAAATTGAGAGAATGCTTTATATGCTTGCTTATTTTCCTGCACTACTTTTTTAATTAGTATAATATGTTTACTAGCTATATCTGCTATATCTTTTGCCCATGTTTCCCAGTATTTACGACTACCACATTTTTGTACTATTTTAGCATAGATTGCATTTTGCCATTCTTTCTCCATAAATGGCAACTGTAAGTGGATATCTGTTGGACTATTATCAACAGTACTATCATCATAAGCATTAGTCATTCCTTTCTTATCGCTGACCCCAATAATATTGATACGCCCACCATCTTTTTTCTCATTAAGCTCTATTTTATTGATTTCTGCATCAAGACGCTTATCATGAGCTCGTAACGCTTGTAACACGTCCCATACAGTCCTATAGCGCTTATTATCATTAAGAGCTTCTTCCGGCTTTTTATTAGCTGGCACAGCTATAGGAAGGATAATATAGCCTAGTTTCTTACCTTCTGATTTACGCATAACACGCCCGACAGACTGGACAATATCAACCATAGAATTACGTGGACTTAAGAAAAGGACAGCATCAAGTACAGGAACATCAATCCCTTCAGATAAACAGCGTGCATTTGTAAGTATTCTACATTCATTTTCAGCAACATTCCCTTTAAGCCAATTAAGATGCTTCCCTTTTTCAAGAGCATCCATAGTACCATCAACATGCCTTGCTTCACATGAAATACTTCTATCCTCATCATCAAAAAACTGTTTTACTTCTTTATTAAATAGCTCTTGAATACGTTTAGATTTTTTTATTGAATCTGTAAAAGCTACTGCTCGTTGCATTGGTTTTGCATCTTCAATATCAACACCATCTTCCCCCTTAATCTTTTTAGCAAGACCATTTAAGCAACCAACTATTTTTACACAATCTTCCAGTGGTATTTCATGATTATCATCTGCATAACGCTCTTGTAACTTAACACTTACATATTCTTCATCTACTGCTAAGATCAATACTTTATAATCTGACAAAAGATTTTGACTCACTGCTTGTGAAAAATCGAGAGAAAAGAATTCTTTTCCATAAATATCTTCATCATCCATAGAGTAAACTTGGATTCCTGAATTACTTGCTTGATTTTTTGCATTAGTGGTATAAATACGAGGTGTTGCCGTCATATATAATCGTTTTTTAGCTTGAATATAGTCTTCATCATGAATTCTAATAAAAGGAGTGTCCTCTTTATTATCTTGTCCTATACCTGTTGTTCTATGTGCTTCATCACATATTACTAAATCAAATGCTGGAAGTCCTTTATCTTGAGCTTCTTTAACCACCTGTATTGATTGATATGTAGAAAAAATAACTGTTACTGCTCCTTCATCAGCATGTGCAATTGCACGTTGCACTTCACTTACCAATTTTTCACTATCCGTTGTCGCAGGAATAGCAAGATCATGAGCTTGGATATCTTCCTCCACATCAGATTTTCTACCAATTTTAGTATCAGAACACGTTGCAAAAGCATAAATAGTTCTATTGCTTTCTTTTTTCCATTCTGTAAGAGTTTGTGAGAGTAAAGATAAAGATGGGACTAAGAATAAAACAAAAGACTTATGTTGAGGAACAAGCCTCTCCATTATTTTAAGAGATGTAAACGTTTTTCCTGTACCACAAGCCATAATAAGCTTGCCTTTATTGGATGTTTTGAAGCCTTCAATAACTGCATCTAGGGCTTCTTGTTGATGAGGACGTAGTCCTTTCTTATTACTAGATAAAGATAGTTTTTCTGGATTATTAAGGGAAAACTCTTCCCAATTGATACTACTCTTTTCAAGTTCTGTGAAGCCGATTCGTGAAACCGGGATTTGCTGATTATCTAAGGCTTGTTGTGCATGTTTTGTCCACTTATCAGTAGTAGAGACAATAAGACGATGGACAAAGCCTTTCTTACCCGATGCTGTAAAAAATGTATCTAAATCTTTTTTATCTACTCTATGTTCTTGAGCATAACATTTACACTGTATTGCCC
>CAMWXW010000119.1 GCA_947178315.1 uncultured Desulfovibrionaceae bacterium
AGTATATATACATGGTCGGAATGAGAGGATTTGAACCTCCGACCCCTTGCACCCCATACAAGTGCGCTACCAAACTGCGCTACATCCCGATGACATTGTAATATACATGGTGGAGCTAGGCGGGATTGAACCGCCGACCTTTTGCATGCCATGCAAACATTCTCCCAGCTGAACTATAGCCCCATGTCTTTAAGAGTACTATGAATGAAAGGAAATGTCAAGAAAGACATAGCTTTTGTAAAGCACAGCATGAGAAGGGAGAGATAATGCTTTAACTTGACCCAATCTATCCACTAGCGTATAGTATATCTATATGAAGAGTGGGCATGATACGGTACAAGCATATATACGATTACAAGAGATCTTGGAATCGAATGAATCTCTACCTATAACACAGGGGATAGTACAGAGTATAGAGTGTGTACTCCATACATGGGATACAGCATATGCAGATGCACTTCTTATACAATGTGGTAAAGGTATATTCTTCAATACAGTTGCCCGTTTTCTTCCTCATCTCTCACTTGTTGAACCATGTGCAGAAACCTATATTGAGTTACAACGACAATATCTTCATCTTTCTCTATATGGAAATCACTTGTATCATATCAATGCAGATGCGAAATCATTTGACTATACAATTATGATCTATCCAGCACTCTATTTACATAGTGCAGATATACAAGAAGTTCTTCGAGAAGTTCTTCGTGTAACATCTCGTAGTGTATTTCTTCTCTTTTTTAATTCATGTTCATTAGAATATTGTCTACATAAAATATATAGAAGACATGAATATACTAACTCTGTATGGTATACGGCATCTCGATTACAATCATGTGTACACAGAATTCAACGGCAAGCAGTATGTTCTTTTTCTTCACTTGGAGTATTGCCTTTTAGTCAAACAGTAAAAAAGAAAAAACGGTATCGAATAGTTCCCTATCCATGTGGTACACTTGGTAGTATGTGTATTCATATTCCTCAAAATACACTCCTCACACCTATAGTAACACCTCTTCGCAGACACACTAAAGGACAACTTCGCTGGGGAGGAGCTTCAAGCAGAAGTCTACCAGAGTAAAGATATTGACTTTTACATTATAGATATTGTATTCTAAATAAGAGATAGTATGTTAGAAAAAATAAGGATATAGACTATGCAAATACAGAAGATAAAGGGCTTTGCTGATATACTATATCCACAGAGTGCTCTTTATGCTATGGTCGAAGATATAGCTCGTACACTGTTCTCTCGTTATATGTATAGAGAGATACGTACACCTATGATAGAGTATACAGAGCTTTTTGTTCGTGGAATAGGTGCATCAACAGATGTTGTTCAAAAAGAGATGTATACATTTGAAGATAAAAAATCACGAAGTATCACACTTCGTCCTGAAGCGACAGCTGGGATTGTCCGAGCATACATAGAGCATAATATACAAGGAATAGCCCGTGTATTCACCATAGGACCTATGTTTCGGTATGAGCGTCCTCAAAAGGGAAGATTACGACAATTTCACCAAATCAATTGTGAATGCATAGGAGCAGAAGAGCCACTTGTTGATGCTGAAATAATAGCTATGCTTCTTCGTTTTTTGAGTGCTATTGGGATAACAGATATCACACTTCTTCTTAATAGTCTTGGTTGTACAGAGTGTAGACCTCATTATAAAGAGGTTTTACTTACCTATTTACATTCTGTAGCAGAGACACTTTGTCCTACATGTCAAGCCCGTATGGAGAATAATCCATTGCGTGTACTTGATTGCAAAGAAGAAAGTTGTATACGTCATCTCAAGAATGCGCCATCTATTACAGAGTATATATGTATGCCATGTAAAGAGCATTTTTCCGAAGTTCAACATACACTTGATACATTGGGTATTTCATATACACTTACCCCCCGTCTTGTACGTGGTTTAGATTATTATTCTCGGACAACATTTGAAGTTGTTTCTAATCATATCGGTGCACAATCTTCAATTGCAGGTGGTGGAAGGTATGATACCTTAATAGAAGAAATTGGTGGGAAGCCAACACCAGCGATTGGCTTTGCCTGTGGTATGGAGCGATTGATTTTGTTATTACAACAGCCTTCTTCTCTCAAGACACCATTTTATATTGCATCACTGTGTCCAGAGGCAAAAACTCAAGCTCTCCTTCTAGCAGAAGAATTGCGTACCAAGGGTATTGGTGTAGAGATATCATCTGGAGTAGTGAGCATAAAGCAGTGTATGAAATATGCCGGAAAATATGCACAGTACTGCATTCTACTCGGGGAAGATGAACTCCTTCAAGGAAAATGCAGTATAAAGAATATGACGACTGGTATTCAAGAGATGATATCGTTTGATAGCTGTGTAGAATACTGTATACAGCAAGAGATAGTATCTCCTGATAAAGTATTTTAGAGTCTTGTCATCTCATGTATTGTGTATGCAGGTGGTGATGTTATTGCCTCTTCATAAGGGGGAGGTGATGAGTGTGTTGTCCTTATAGCTGGCACTTGTTCTGTTCTATAATATGATTGCCTTTCTATCCTTTTTGCATGTTCCACTTGTGAATACGAAGGAAGAAGTGCTCTTGAGGGTCTTTCGCCGTTATTTGGCACAACATGAAGTGCAACAAAGGCTTCTAATGAAAGAATACCTTCTTCATAGAGAGAATGTGTAATATATCTGACCATTCTTTCTAGAACAGGACGTGCAACTATATTTCTTTCTACATTTTGCCTATACTTAGATCTCGCTTGATCCAATGCTTCTTGGGCAAGATTTAATTGAGTATTTATCTCCTCAATATCTGATTGTGAACCATGTTGAGATAGATATCTTTTTCGAGCAAGACATTGCTCTACGACGCTAGCTCGATACATCACTTCATGAGCTGCATGTACTTCTCTTGCTATCCCAGAATTGAGTTGCTCTCTTATACGTAGCATATCTCTTGTAGCGGGTATATCGAGACTGGGTCTAACCCAGTGGGGAGCATGTGAAGACATATATTCGACTTTATACAAAAAGTGTGACAGAGGGTCTAAAGGACTGTGTGATAGTATTTCTAGTTGTAGTTGACGTCTATTATATGGGTTTTGTTGTACAATAGATCTAGAAGTGAGAGGTCTTTGATTTTCAGTCTGTGGGGGGGGGGGGGGGGGGGGGGGGGGGGGGGGGGGGGGGGGGGGGGGGGGGG